>NZ_JACSJL010000008.1:0-109453 GCF_018617075.1 Exiguobacterium sp. s123
GTCGAACAGGACGATGAACCATGGATCCCAGCCGAGAACAAGGTCGGGATCGATCTCGGTCTAAAACACTTCGCCGTCATGACGAACGATGCGATGGTCTCGGAGAAGATCGACAACCCTCGCTTTCTCCGACAATCCGAAGCGAAGGTCAAGAAGGCACAGCGGGCGCTGTCGCGAAAGAAGATTGGGAGCAAGAATCGTGAAAAAGCCAAATTACTTTTAGCTAAAAAACACGAAAAGATTGCCAACCAACGCAAAGATTTCCTTCACAAACTGTCGAAACGAATCGTTGACGAGAACCAAGTCATCGTCGTGGAGACATTGACATCGAAGGACATGATGAAGAACCACAAGGTCGCGAAGTCCATCGGGGATGTCAGTTGGCACGAGTTCGTCCGGCAACTCGAATACAAATGCAAGTTCTACGGACGGACGCTCATCAAGGCCGACCAATGGTTCGCATCGACGCAAATCTGTTCCACTTGCGGAGTAAAGGGCGAGAAGAAAGCGATGGATGTCCGTGAATGGACGTGTGCCTGTGGCGCGCATCATGACCGTGACATCAACGCGAGCATCAACCTGTTGATGTTGGCCGACTGACAACCATTCAGGGCAGGGACTGCCCGACGAGCTTGGTCCATAACCGTGGCTGGTAAGAGCACGGTCTTCCCAAGAAGCTCCCACTTCAATTTGCGAAGCAAATAAGTGGTGAGTAGTTCACAAGACGCTAAATACAAATAAGTGTAGCTCATGGCTAGTCATTTGGCTGAATGTGTTTATGGTAACTGCATTCTACAGATGATTGTCGCCATGGGCTTTTTTGTGTTCACTTTGATGTTTCCTTTCATCATACAAAAAACCGCGGTGTAAGACCGCGGTTACGTGTTTAGTTCGACATTTGATTCAAGAATGGTGCGAGATCGACGTTCAACTCTTTCGAGAGACGCTCTCCGAGTTCACGGTCCGCACGATAGAAGTTGCAGATCAAGAGGAGAACGGTCTTCTCGTGACGAACTTTTTTGATATGCGCCACGAGGTTACGAACGAGCGCATCCTTCTCTTCCTGAGAATAGCGACGATACACCTCTCCGGCTTGTCCGAAGTCGTTCGTCTTCTCAATCTTCTGACGACCCGTTACGCCTGTGATCGGTTGCGGCGTCTCGATATAGTCCGCATTTGGCTTCGGCGCGTCTTCGTAACGGTTCGGCTCGTAGTTGACCGGGCTCGTCTGTTGCTTGAACGGCATCGCCCCGTCACGCTGGTTGTTCGCGACTTGAGCGAACGGGCAGTTGATTGGGAGTTGGAGATAGTTCGGTCCGATGCGGTAACGCTGCGTATCCGAATACGAGAAGAGTCGTCCTTGGAGCATCTTGTCTTCTGACGGCTGGATCCCTGGTACGAGGACGCCTGGGTTGAAACCGACCGACTCAGTCTCGGCGAAGAAGTTATCGACATTTTTGTTGAGGGTCATCGTTCCAACCAATTGATACGGGATGACATCTTCGAACCAATCTTTCGTCGCATCAAGCGGGTCGAAGTCAAAGTTGTCCATGTCCGCTGGGTCGAGAATCTGTACATATAGATCCCATTCCGGATAGTCTCCATTTTCAATGGCGTTGAACAGATCACGTGTCGCATGGTTGAAGTCTTCTGCTTGGATTTTCGCCGCTTCTTCCATCGACAAGTTTTGAATCCCTTGCTTCGGTACCCAGCGCATCTTTATGTACACCGTGTTGCCGAATTCATTCACCCACTTGAAGGAATGGACGGATGACCCGCGCATGTGACGATACGATGCCGGAATGCCTTCGTCACTAAAGAGATGCACGAGCATGTTCGTTGATTCAGGTGTGAGCGACATGAAGTCGAAGAAGCGGTCCGGGTCTTGAAGGTTCGTTTGTGGGTCCGGCTTGAGCGAGTGAATCACGTCCGGGAATTTAATCGCGTCACGGATGAAGAAGACCGGTAAGTTGTTTCCGACGAAATCATAGTTCCCTTCTTCTGTGTAAAACTTGACGGCGAAACCGCGTGGGTCACGAAGCGTCTCAGGTGAACCTAATCCGTGGATGACGGTCGAGAAGCGCGCAAACACAGGCGTCTCTTGCCCTTCTTCTTGCAAGAATGCGGCTTTCGTATAGCGTTTCATACTATTTTTTACAGTGAAGACACCATGCGCCCCTGCGCCTCTCGCGTGAACGACACGTTCTGGTACTCGTTCACGATCGAAATGCGCTAATTTCTCAATTAGTTGGTAGTCTTCGAGAAGCGTCGGGCCCCGACGACCCGCAGTGATGGAGTTGGCGTTATCCCCGATTGGTACGCCTTGGTTAGTAGTTAGTTGACGGTGTTGATCCATATGATTGCCTCCCATTATTTATAATCATTACAATCTTGATATTAATTAAAGATTAGAATGATTACAAATAAAAAGCTCGTGAATCACGAACTTTTTTTCATATGTCTCTTTTGTTTGGCTTTTTCACGTTGATGGAGCGTCACGACGAAAAATGCTGCCAAGATACCGCCTAGGGACCCCGCGATGATGTCGACCATCGTATCGTCATTCCCGTTCCCTTGCATCGTCGTGTTCAGGACGACGTCAGATGTGAATTCATACATTTCCCAAAGTGCCGCCCCAGCCATGGAAAAGACGACAATGTATACGAACAAAAATCGTTTCGGGATCTCGGTCCAAATGTCATCATCGAGCCTACTGAAGAAGTCGAATCCAAGGAATGCGAGAAAAATTCCGCTTAAGAGATGAAGGAACGTGTCCCACCAACCATTCCCGTATAGTCCGACAATCGAGCCTAAATACTGGGAGGCAAACAAGAACAGGATATACGCCACCTTCATCTTGCCGTCAAGTTCTGTTTTAAACGTCTTTTCAATGAAGAACGGGATGAGCCCGGAAATGATTCCGGCCCCCGCCACACTCGCATCGAACCATAATTCTTCAATGATAGATGTGACGAGTATGATTGCCATGAACAAGACGAATCCAAATTCGAGGATACGTCCTTTCGTGAGCTTCATAATGCTTCGCCTTCTTTCTAGTTTGTTCTCTATATGCTCTATTCCCAACTCTCAATCATGTTCAACCACACAATTGAATTTAGTTGGACTCTCTTGCCATTAACGAACATACGTTCTATAATTAATATTATGAATTCGAGGAGGAACTTGCTATGCCGATCAATCCGTATCTCAACTTTAATGGGAATTGTCGAGACGCCGTGAACTTCTATGCCGATGTGTTCAATCACGCCGCTCCAGACATCATGACGTTCGGTGACCAACCTGGTCCAGACGGTCAACCGGTGCCGAGTGAAATGGCTAATCTCGTGCTGCATACCCGACTATCGATTCACGGCTCATCGCTCATGTTTTCTGATGCGATGCCTGACGGACCGGTCACATTCGGGGACAATGGACAATGTCACGCTCGCTGTCGTCACAGACGACCTCGAGGCCATCCATCGTGAGTTCGAGGCGCTCTCTGTGAACGGACGTGTCTTGATGCCGCTTCAAGAGACGTTTTGGAGCAAGGCGTACGGCATGCTCGAAGACCAGTTCGGCGTCCAGTGGCAGTTCAGCCACGAAGCATGATCATCCAAAAGATCTTATTCACATTCTCTTATGATGAGGTCTTTTATTCTTTTCAAGATTAGCTTCCCCACAGAGAATACTTTCAAGGAAATGAACTAAACTAATGAAAGAAGAGAATCCTGAACAATTAAATATTCCTATTTGGGCATATGAAGCAATCGAAATAGAAGATGCCAATGTGCAATGGAAAGCTCAAGGTCTACGTGAAACAAGAGAGTTGTCCGACTTACTTTCAAAGTTTGATATTAAAGGAGCAGAACATATAGGTAGTACAGCGGTTCCCGGTCTACCTGCAAAACCAATTATAGATGTGATGATTCGTATCGAATCGTTTGACATGATGAATGCGATTGTTGATACTTTAACCGCATACGGTTGGCACTATGTACCACCAGAATTGGATGGAAAGCCCTGGCGCAGATTTTTTGTGAAAGTGAAAAATGATAAACGAGTTGCTCATTTGCATCTCATGAAAGGCACAGAAAAACGGTGGGAAGAACAGATTGAATTTCGAGACAAGTTACGGGAATCTCCTTTACTCGCGAAGGAGTACGGGCTTCTAAAAAAGCAATTAGCAACTGAATTTCGTGAGGACAGAGAAAAATATACTGAAGCTAAAGCTGAATTTATAAATCGGGCATTAAACTCCTGATATAGATGAAGACCCCATCGCTAATCTACGATGAGGTCTTCCTTATTTTTGGGCTACGAAGAAGATGCGCTCCGCATCCGCTCCTGGTGCACGTTCGGTGAAATCTGATGTGACCGATTTGACGTGGAATCCGGCACCAATCAACCATTGCATATACTGCCCTGGTTCATATGTCCGTTGTTCATGCGTCTCCTCGATCCGTTCATACGTCCCATCTTCAAGCGCGACGAAGAATGTTAAGTCATGAACGACTGACAGCGGGGCTTCTCCCGGGTCGGCAAACCAAATATATGAGCAATCTTCTCCGTTTGACGCATACGTCTTTTGGTTGAAGAGCGTCTGCATCTTGTTCGGAGCATGGACATCAAAGATGAACAAGCCGCCTGGTTTGAGTTGATTGTAGACAGATTCAAACGTATCAATCACGTCCGCCTCGTCTCGCAAATAGCAAAGGGAGTCGCAGAGAATCGTCACCGCATCGACCGGTTCCGGTAACTCCAACTCACGCATATCTTGTTCCCAAAGCGGCAACTCGATTTCGACCTCGAGCGCCTTTTCTTGTGCGACTTCGAGCATTGACTCGGATAAGTCGATCCCCATGACATCGTAATGTTCAGCGAGGCGAATCGTCGCCGACCCGGTCCCGCACCCGACATCCGCGAGTGTCGCGCCATCTTGGACGTGACGACGCACGAAAGCGACCCACTCATCATACGGCGCGTCTTTCATCAACTCGTCGTATACATAGGCGAATCCTTCGTAAGCCATTAGCCGACTTCCACTTCGACGTGTGGCGCGTCAGCCCACAATTTCTCTAGGTTGTAGTAATCACGGTCATCACGATGGAAGATGTGGACGACGACGTTCTCGAGGTCAGCGAGGACCCAACGTGCCGTGTCCATTCCTTCGAACTTGTGGAGTGGTAAGCCGTTTTCGCCAGCAACGTCTTTGATTTCACGTGCGATCGCTTCGACTTGCTTCTCCGAGTTCCCGTGACAGATAACGAAGTAATCCGCGATTGGCGAAATCCCTTCCATGTCGAGTACAACGATTTCCTCGGCACGTTTATCGTCAGCCGCTTTAACAATCAATTCTAATTCTTCTCTTGCAGTCATATTGACCCTCCTAAGGTATATTCACAAAATCGTTATACGTTTCAATCGTCAGTGGAAAAATACGCACCGACTTCTTCAATAAAAATTCAATCGTTTGTTTCAGTGTCGCGACAACCGCCGCTTCGAGCGAACGCTCCACTTCTGCCCGCAACCGGTCGACGCCGGGATAATCCCGATTCGGTTCGATGGCATCAGCCACGAACAGAATTTGGTCGAGCCGAGACATCCCGGGCTCTCCCGTCGTATGATTCCGAATCGCCGAGAGCACCGCGTCATCCAGGTCGTATTGACGGGAAAGTAAAATCGCACCGACCGGCGCATGAAGTAGTTCGTCCCCGTACTCAAGTAGATTCGGGTCTAACCCTTCTTCCACGACGACTCGACGCATTTCTTCGACGTCAAAGTACTTCGCATAATCATGAAGCATGGCAGCAATACGAGCATGTTCGACCTCTTCACCGAATTGAACCGCCATGCGTTCCGCCGTCTCGACGACACCGAGCGTATGGATATAGCGTTTTTCTGGCAGCGTCTGTTTAATCAACTCGTGCGCTTCTTCAAACGTCATACAACTTATGCTCCTTCACATACTCCTCGACTGGCGTCGGGACAAGATATTTGATGGATTTGCCTCGTTTCGCCCGTTCCCGGATGTCCGTCGATGAGATTTCGAGTTGCGGCATGTCAATCGCGCGGACGTCTGCCTTCTCCGGAATCAAATAACGTGTCCCCGGCCGTGCGACCGCACCGAACGTGACAAGACGGATGAGCGTCTCATAGTCATACCAGGATTCGAGCGAAACGAGTGAATCGGCACCAATCAAAAAGTAGAATTCATCATTCGGATACTGTTCGATCAGCCGTTTCATCGTCTCGACCGTATAAGACGGCTCACTCCGTTCAAACTCAATCAAGTTCAACTTGAAGTCGGACTGATTTTGTATGGCGCGTCGCGTCATCTCGATTCGGTGGTCTGCCGAGCTGAACCCGACCTTATGAGGTGGAATCGCAGCCGGCAGGAACCACACCTCATCAAGTTCAAGCTGTTCACGCGCTTGTTCCGCGATTAACAGATGTCCGAGATGCGGCGGGTCGAACGTTCCGCCCATCAAGCCGATCCGGCTCATGGGAGTTTGATTTGGCGATTTTCTTTCTCGGTCGCCTCTTTGTACAAGACGATGACTTTTCCAATCACTTGAACGACTTCAGCCTGTGTGCCTTCAGCTAACTCGCCAGCGACATCTTTCGGCGTGTCCATGCAGTTTTGAAGTACTTGGACCTTAATCAATTCACGTTTTTCGAGTGCGTCCGCGATATCTTTACACATCGCTTCGCTGACTCCATTTTTCCCAACTTGATAGATCGGTGAAAGATGGTGCGCTTCTGCGCGTAAAAAGCGTTTTTGTTTACCTGATAACATAGTATATTATTCCTCCAATAATCCTTCGATTAACTTTTTCCCAACGGTTTCGTCCGGTTTCACGCCCGTCCATTTCTCGAACGAGAGCGCGCCCTGCCCGACGAACATGGCTACACCTGTCACAACTTTGGCTCCGCGACGTTTCGCTTCTTGAAGCATCGGGGTGACAAGTGGACGATATATGATATCACAAACGACCGTGTTTTGTCGTAATCCTTCTAATGAAAGTGGTGTCGATCTCTCGTCCATCCCGACAGAAGTGGTCTGAATGATGACATCATATCGAGAGACGTCCATCTCATCAAACGTCGTGTAGACGACTCCGAACGTGTCGGCGAGCGCTTTTGCCCGTTCCACCGTTCGATTGACAATCGTCACGTCACGCGTCGGGAGAGCTTGGACAATCCCACGAGCCGCTCCTCCGGCACCGACAATCAGGACACGCCCTGTAAAGTCTGTGTATGGCATCAGCGCTTGGACAAGACCTGCCCCGTCCGTATTCGTCCCGATAAGTCGCCCGTCTCGTTTATACACCGTATTGACGGCTCCAGCATGTTTCGCCGCTTCGTCAAGGTCATCGAGATACCGAACGACCACCTCTTTATAGGGAATCGTGACATTGAATCCATCCCAGTCCCCTTCTCGCATTGCCGCAAATAAGGCTGGGAGTTGATCTGGTGTGGCATCGATGGCCTCATAACGCCCGAAAAGCCCAGACGCCCTCAACCACTGCTCGTGCAGTTGGGGAGAGAGCGAATGAGCAATCGGGTGACCGATGACGGCCAGATTCATACGAGCGCCTCGCGAAGTGTGACTGCGACGCCTTTTGGAGCCCATGCTGCGATACGACCACCTTTTCCGTGAATCGCGACCCAACCGAGACCACTGAACACGATATCCGTTTTCACGCCGTCTCGTAAGCTGAACTCATGACGGACGAGTGGCGGTAAGATTTCGAGTGTCTTCTCATTCGGCGGGTTGAGCATCTTCCCAATATGTTGGTCATAGAGCTCATCGGCACGTTCGAGTTTCGTACGGTGTGCTTTCAATTCATTCGACATATAAATGACGAACGATCGCTTATTTCCTTCAAGATAATCTAAACGTGCCAATCCGCCGAAATAGAGCGTCTGTTGCGGATTCAACTGGAACACGTGCGGCTTGATTTCTTTCTTCGGTGTGATCGTCTTCAAATCTTTCGCATCGACATAGTGTGCCATTTGATGACGGTTGATGATTCCTGGTGTGTCGTACAAGTTCGCATCATCGTCGAGCGGAATGTCGATCAAGTCAAGCGTCGTTCCCGGGAAATGACTGACGGTGATGATGGCTTCATCCTCTTCACCGAAACGTTTGATCACCTGGTTGATGAGTGTCGACTTCCCGACATTCGTACAACCGACGACAAAGACGTCTTTGCCTTTGCGGTAGTACTCAATCTTTTCAGCGAGTTCATCGATGCCATGTCCTTTTTTCGCACTGATCAAATGAACGTCGATTGGGTTCAAGCCGAGTTCTTTTGCCTCTGCCTTCATCCAGTTCGCCATCCGGTTCGGGTTGACCGACTTCGGTAACAAGTCGACCTTGTTTCCGACTAACAGTACCGGGTTCGACCCGACTGAGCGTTGAAGACCCGGAAGCCAACTGCCATTGAAGTCGAAAATGTCGACGATTTTGATAACGAGTGCTTCTTTTGAACTGATACCGTTCAAGATGCGCAAGAAGTCATCATCTGATAACTCCACATCTTGAACTTGGTTATAGTGCTTCAATTTGAAGCAACGTTGGCAAATGACAATCTCACGGTCAAGTGCCGATTTTGGTGCATAGCCGACCCCGTTCGGGTCTTCCGTTTGGATGGCTACGCCGCACCCAGCGCAATATCGTTTTGTTTCTTCCATAGTTATACTTACTGCCGTTCAGGTTTCCCCTTCTTCATTCACCGTAGCACCTCGCTGCTACTCCTGAAGCGTTAATTCCGACGCCTTGCTCGCCGTACATGGGCAGCCTCCTTCTTCCTGTGCGTTCGAGGTCTTATTCATCTTTTTTATGTGAATCTTCGGAACGTGGATGCATGGCCTCACCGATTTTTTCAGCGACCGCGACTTTTGCCCGTTGTGCGTCAACGGCAAGTTCTTCCACTTTTTTCGTGATCAATACATACTTCCCACGACGCTTCATATGGGCGAAGACCACTTTTTCGAGCATCCGGTTAAATTTCGTGACGAGTCCGTCCGTTTTGACGACCGGTTGCACATGAATGACATGAATGCCCGCCATGTTTGCCCCGAGAACGTCTGTGAACAGCTGGTCCCCTAAGAAGATGGCTTCCTTCGGCGAGTACCCATATTTCGAGAGTGCCGCTTTAAATCCAGATGGTAATGGTTTTCTAGCACGAGCGACATAATGAAGGCCGAGCGGCTCCGTAAATGTTCGTACACGATTCTCGTTATTATTTGATACGACAATCACATCGAAACCGTATGATTTCACTTTTTCAAGCCACATCAATAAAAGCTCTGGCGCATGTGGGACGTCCCACGCCACGAGTGTATTATCAAGGTCCGTCAAAATGACGCGCACCCCACGGTCTTTCAATTCTTGTAGGTCGATGTCAAACACAGACGCGACGAACTGTTTCGGATAAAGTCGATTAAACACGTAAAATTCCTCCAATTAGCTAAACGATTCAACTACTTATACAAGTATTGATATCCCTTCTATGGTAAACGAAAACCGACCAAACGACTAGTCTATCGTTCGGTCGGAAGAAAATTGACACAAAATTAGTTGGATTTGATTGTCCCGATGACTTCACCGAGTCGAACCGGACCGATCTTTTCACGGTCCATTTGAATCGTATCCTTCTCAAAACAAAGAACGACGGTCGAACCGAACGAGAAGTATCCCACCTCTTCTCCTTTGCCCGCCTGGTTTCCTTCGAGCGTCCACTCAATCGTGTTGACGTTCAAGGCACCGACCATGATATGTTCGTACGTTCCGGCTGGGCTGTCAAAGCGCGTCACGCGACGGTAGTTGCGTGAGAGCGGTCGAACCGTCTCCGTCAATCCGATTTCATTTACCGGTGCCGAACGGTCCCCGAGCTCATAGTGACTGAGCACACGACCAGAGAGCGGTGTGTGGACGCGGTGATAATCGCGCGGACTGAGGTAGAGAACGACGACTGTCCCACCTGCATAACGTCTTGCTTCTTGTTGAGAACCGAGTAACTCCGCAAGCGTATACGACTGACCTTTCACCTCGAAACGACTGTCTTCTGAAATCGATTCGATGACCGATAGCTTTCCATCACACGGTGATACGAGAGTATCAGACGACTCATCAATCGTACGTGCTCCAGGCTTCAAGTGACGGGTAAAGAACGCATGCAATGATGGATAGGCAGCAAGCGGTTGCTCTGCCTCTTCTACCGCAATGTCATATACTTTTGCAAACGATGGAATCAAGTGACGACTCACATCTGATTCTGCGAAACGCTTGAGGCGTGTGGCGATCCAAGGCGAGGCGTTCAGCTCAAATAACGTTTGGTAGAAACGACGCTTCATTCCTCTTTGGCCTCCTCATTTTTAAAGAACGTCTCATATTGTTGTTCAGAGACCGCTCCTTCAATGCGACCGACCTCTTTTCCATCTTCAAATCGGATGATAGTCGGCGTACCTTCAATCCCATACGTCGTCCATACGTTATGGTCAGCCAAGTTGATGGAGACCGCATCATATTCTTCGATGAGGGGTTCGACATAAGGCTTCACTTGCTCACAGTATTCGCAGCCCGTTTGCCAGAAGTAAGCGACGACTTCACCATCTTGGTCTAATTGTTGTTGCAATTCATCTGCTGTGACGGCGTTGACACCATCGTCAGTATTGTTTCCATTTAAAAAGTACAACAAACCGATTCCGATGACGATAATCGCACCGATAATGGCGAACGTGATAAAATTCGCGCGTTTTTCAGGGTTTTTCATATGTGTGATCCTCCTCTATGTTGGATAAAGAAAAAAGACTGACTCATGCACGAGTCAGTTTGATTGTAGACGGCTTACTTCTCTTGTGCAACGTCGCTGATTCCCATGTCTTGATTCAAGACATCGAGAAGTGCAACGAAGATTGTGATGGCCACGCCAAATCCTGTCGCGAGCATCGCGTTGAACTCTACACCATCAACGGCAGAAATGATAAATACCGCTGTATTCGAGAGCACAATCGCCCAGATCAATGTCACTAAATAACGCATTGAACGTCCCCTCCATCTCACAGATGATTCGTAAAAATTCATACGACATTAGTATAGCATTGTTCGAATAGAATATGCGACTTCGATTGTATATTCTTTCCGTCGAATCGAAAAATGTGATACGGTCGTAGAAACATCATTGTGAAGAAAAGAGGATGACTGATGTCACGTTATTTAATCGCAGTCGATTTAGATGGAACGTTATTAAGAGATGATAAAACAATCAGCGAACGAAACCTCCGCGCTCTTCAAGCGGCGCGTGAAGCTGGTCATGAAGTCATGATCGCCACAGGACGTCCAAAGCGCCATTCAATCATGTACTATGAGCAAATGGGATTGACGACACCACTCGTCAACTTCAACGGTGCGCTCGTACATCACCCGAAAGATGCGAATTATGCGGTGACACACCGACCGATTCCGCTCAAGACCGCCCATAACATCATTGAAGAAGTAGCGGATACGAAAGCACACAATATCGTTGTCGAAGTGACGGACCACGTGTACTTCCAAAAGGACCCGCAAGAGTTCTATAGTCCATATGCAGAACGTGCGCTCAGCGTCACATCAGGTAACTTGTTGACGCATTTGCAGGACGAGCCGACGTCCCTATTGATTCATGCGACAAAAGATCACGTCGCGCACGTCCGCTCCCAACTCGATGACATTCATGCGGAGGCGGTATTGAACCGTCAGTGGCGTATGCCCGAACATATGATTGAAGTCATGAGCAAAAACACATCGAAGGCACTTGGGCTTCAAGAGGTCTCGAAGCACTTGAACATTGACCGGAAGCACATTATCGCCTTCGGTGACGAAGAGAACGACCTCGAGATGCTCGACTATGTCGGTACCGGTGTCGCGATGGGGAACGCCATCGACCAATTGAAGAATGTAGCCAACGAAGTGACGGCTTCAAATATGGATGACGGGATTGCCCTCTTCTTAGAAGAGCGACTTGGCATTAAGGCATAACGAAAGCACCGACTTTTCTAAGTCGGTGCTTTTTGTGATTCATTCATGTTTAGCGACGGAACGTCCCTTCGACGTCCTCTGTCGGCAAGATATTGATCCAAACCGATGGGTCTGCATCTTTACAGATTCGCGTAATCTCACGCACTTCGTGTCGTTGCGCAACCATCATGAGCGTCGCCTTCTCGACTTTCGAGTACGTCCCGATTGCCGGCATGAGCGTGATCCCGCGGAACACGTGTTGATGTAGTTCCTTTGTCACCTCGTCCGGGTGATTCGTCACGATGAAGAGCGTTTGACGCTGTGTATTCGTGTAAATCTCATCGATGACTTTTGACGTCACATACAAGAAGACGATCGTATAAAGCGCTGTCGGCCATCCGAACAAGGCACCTGCTGCGAGGGCGATCATCATGTTCATCAAGAAGAGATAGACCCCAACCGAGTTGTTCGTGAATTTCGCCAAAATCAATGCGACAATATCAAAGCCACCCGTCGAGGCTCCATACCGAATCGTGATTCCCGAGCCGATTGCCAAGAGCACACCGCCAAATACAGCGTTCAAAAGTGGATCGTCCGAGAGAAGCTGCGATTGCGGAAGCAAACGAATGAACAACGTGACCGAGGCGACACTGACCAGCGTATGGATCATCATGTTCCGCCCGAGCATAAAATAACTGACGACGAGCAGTGGTGCGTTCAGAATAAAGAACCAGAGTCCTTCCCCTAGTTCAAGCGGTGTACCCTCTAACAATTTCGTCAAGATTTGGGCAAGACCCGTAAATCCTGTCGAATAGACGCCAGCTGGAATTAAAAATAATGTCATGGATAAGGCAACGAACAATCCTCCGATGATCGAGACAACCCCGATTCGTGTATGTTCTTTAACGGCTTCCGTCAAGCTTCAACTCCCCTTTCTCAAAATAGCTAAGAATCAAGATAACATAGATTATTCATGCTGCATACAGCAAATATGCAGGAAATCCGATAAGTTTTTCACACAAAAACAAGCCGACCGAGGTCGGCTTGTTCGTATGAAACGATTGGTCACGCTTTCACTGTTTCAATTGTAATCGACTCGTTTGCAGGAACTGTCACTGCATTTCCATATACATGGATGGTCACATCTGTACCACTTGTTTGCTTGATTGTCACTTGTTCACGTGATGATGTGACCGTCAAGTGATGGCCGCGCCAGAGCATGTTGAACGAGTAACCGTTCCAATCTTTCGGAATCATCGGGCTGAACGAGAGGTTATCCTCTTGAATGCGCATTCCGGCGAATCCATGAACGATGGACATCCACGAACCGACCATCGACGTGATGTGCAATCCGTCTTCCGTGTCATTGTTATAGTTGTCGAGGTCAAGGCGCGCCGAACGTTGGTACAATTCGACCGCTTTGTCTTCATAACCGACTTCTGCCGCAATAATCGAGTAGACACATGGTGACAAGCTCGATTCGTGAACCGTGCGTGGCTCGTAGAAGTCAAAGTTTGCACGTTTCTGTTCGACCGTGAAGCGGTCACCGAACGTATAGAGTCCTTGGAGGACGTCAGCTTGTTTGATAAAGTTCGAGCGAAGGATGCGATCCCATGACCAGTTTTGGTTGAGTGGAAGATGTTTCGGATCGAGGTCTTTCACCAAAATCTGCTCTTTATCCATGAATCCGTCCTGTTGCATGAACACATCTGGAACGAGATCATCTTTTGGATAGTACATCTTCGTTTGGATGTCTGCCCACTTCGCAAGTTCAGCATCCGTGATGCCGAGTGTCGATACGAGCTCTTCGAGACGTGCAGGTTCTGCCTCTTTCAAGTAGTTGTACACTTCTTGAGTATATTCGAGCGTCCATGCGGCGATCAAGTTCGTATACCAGTTGTTGTTGACGTTGTTGTCATATTCGTTCGGACCTGTGACGCCTAGGATCATATACACGTCTTTGTGCGGGACAAAGTTGACGCGGCTAGCCCAGTAACGCGAGATCTCGACCAATACTTCCAATCCGTATTGTCCAAGGTACGACTTGTCGCCTGTGAAGTTCGTGTAGTTGAAGATCGCATGGGCAATCGCACCGTTACGGTGAATCTCTTCATGCGTGATTTCCCACTCGTTGTGGCACTCTTCCCCATTCATCGTGACCATCGGATAAAGCGCGCCTTCCATACCGACATTCTTCACAGCATTCTCTTTCGCCTGTGGCAATTGGTTGTGACGGTACTTGAGCAAGTTCCATGAGACTTCTGGTTTGGCTGTCGCCAAATAGAAGTGCAGGCAGTAGGCTTCAGTATCCCAATACGTCGCACCGCCGTACTTCTCACCTGTGAATCCTTTTGGACCGATGTTAAGACGTGAGTCTTCACCTGTATATGTTTGATACATGTTGAAGATGTTGAAACGGATTCCTTGTTGAGCTTCGATGTCTCCATCGATACGAACATCCGCATCTTCCCAGCGTGCGAGCCATGCTTCCGTCTGTTCAGCGAGAAGTGTCTCAAATCCTTTTTCGAACGCCGCTTCGACACGTGTCATCCCAGCTGACTGCAATGCTTCAATCTCGTGGTCGCGGTTCGTGACGACCGACACATATTTGTAGGCTGTCGCTGTCTCACCAGCAGCTGCGTTGACCGTGAATTTATTGGCAACGAACAAATCTGTCGCTTCAAGCACTTCACAACGAGCGCCTTCGACGTCCGCGATCATCGATGCCGTGACATGCCAGTCGAGTTTCTTCGTCTTCGTCGTAACGAAAGCGAAACGCTCTTCCACACCACGGTCGACCGGAAGCCAGAACTTCTCATCGTAGTTCGAGTCTTCGTTGACGACATCACCATCTAAATATGGCGTGAACTCAATTTTTGCTTCGTAGTTGACTGGTGTGACGTTGTAACGAATGGCCAAGACTTCTTTATCTACGATTGAGAAGAAGCGGACGACTTCCACTTTCGTCTCTTCTGTCCCGTTCATCAAGGTGAACGTCCGTGTGAGAACACCACGTTGCATATCGAGCTCACGGGTGAAATCTTTCACTTCCCATTTCGCCAAGTCGACCGGTGTCCCATTGATGACCACGCGGAGACCGATGACGTTTGTCGCATTCAACACTTTGGCAAAGTATTCAGGGTATCCGTTCTTCCACCAACCGACACGTGTTTTATCCGGATAGTAGACGCCCGCCACGTAGAATCCTTGGTGCGTATCATTCGAGTAATCTTCCTCAAAGTTTCCTCGCATCCCCATATGCCCGTTCCCGAGCGATGTGATGGATTCTGCAAGGCGGTTCTCTTTCGGGTGAAGACCTTCCTCTGTTACTTTCCATTCATCGACTGCAAACAATCGTTTCATCTGTCTGCCACTCCTTTTTCTCTACAAGGCTACCTTCGTCGGACAACTAGTTTATGCAACCGTTTGTCTATGAAAGCGCTGTATTTAATCTCACCTTTCATTTTACACAACTGAAACGAGAATGCAATCGTTTGCATAAAACTTTTTATTTCTTTTTTTCATCACATTTTACAATCAAAAAAACCGCCTCTCATCGAGACGGTTTCAATCAATCTTTCTGTTCATTTTCCGGATTATCACCAAACGCCCCATTCGCTTCGTGCCCTTCGAACGCCAGAGTGTTCCCGTCATTGAATCCTGTGTCCGGTTCATCGAGAATCAAAGCGTAGCCTCCGTTCAAAATATCGCCATAAGCGCGGTTGACGTCGTCGTCAGCAAAACCGAGGTCAAGCAATACCCGCTTCACTTCCTGTTCGCCTTCGGTCACACCTGCGAACTTTTGCATCCAGTTCGCGCTCGCTTCTTCCACTTTCGCATCGGTCTTACGTTTGACGAGCGAGATGTCATCTTTGTCTCGCGCGACGACATATAAATCGCGCTCCTCATAGCCTCGTTCGGTCAATTGGTTGATTTTAGCGACGAGAGCCGCCTCATTCTGATAAGTGCCTACAAATCGACTTTTGTTCATCGTTCCTCATCCTTTTGGGTTGTCTGGTTATCAATGGTCACATCGGCTTGCCCGACTTCCCTCACTTTGAGTTCTTCTTTACGGAGCGTTTCGGTCAATGTCTCAATCTCTTCCGTCACACGCTTCCGAACAACAATTTCTTCGACGACGACAGGTCGCTTCACGACGAACGCCCGTTCTTCGATGACTTGAATTCGGAGATGATCCCCTTCGTCAATCGTACGAAATCCCGACCGATTAAAGTCGTAGTCCTCGAGCACATCCTCTGAACCGGCTTTCCTCTCTACATGAACTTGTTCTCTTAAGACCGGAACCTCTATCTCTTGATTGGTTTCTATGATGTAGCGATTGATGACGACTTCACCCGTTTGTACTGCTTGTTTCTCGACGGTCAAGCGCTCCTCGTGCAAGGCAAGCGTCTGTTCTTCCGTCTCCGGTTCTAATTTCATTTTTGGACGGTCGACCTTAAACGATTGGTCGCCACGGTCGGCATCGACGTACAAGAAGAGTCGTCCCTGCTCGATTTCCTGCGTGAAGCGATCCTGTTGCTCCTTCGTGAGCCGCATGCTGCCGATCCAGCGTTCAATCGGTCGCTCGCTCGATGTGACGAGTGAGGCGACCGTACCCGGTTCGTCGGTGACGAGCACATATAACTTCGACTGGCGTCGAACCACGTCCGCGACGTCAGCTCGTTTGACGAGGACGTACATGTCCTCTTCGGCGTAACCTTCTCGTTTCAAATCGACCGTTCGATTGAGCAGCGTTTCCGGCTGATCAAATACTTCTGAGATAATCGCATGTTTCATAGCTTTCGTCCTCCTATGGTGACAATTGGCGAAAAAAAAGATGGTCCCTTAGAGAGAGCCATCCTTGTCGAGATACTGGTCAATCGATTAGAGGCGGTCACGCTCATCGCGACGCGTGTGATCATGATCGCGGTGACGAAGGTCATCATCCCCTTCGATATGCGCTTCTTCTTTACGCAACGTCTCACGTACCTCTTCCGTATCTTTGACTTTTTCTTTGCCTACGACAATTTCTTCGGCCACGACATCTTTTTTCGTCACATTGACACGTTCTTCCGTGACTGGAACGCGAATCTCATCACGTTCTGTCGTCGCATCATAAGAATGTCCTGTCGCTTCACGGTCTCCGTCGACGCGGCGGCGTTCAACATACACTTCGTCGCGCTCTACTTCAACGTCCACGCGTTCTTCACGTTCGACGACATCTTTATCGACGCGAACTTCACCGGTTTGCACACGTTCCTTGTTCACAAGGAGACGCTCTTCGTGCAACTCGAGTTTCTGTTCGTCCGTCAAGTCCGTACGGTTACGGATGTCTTCGTCCATATCATTTAAACGGTTAGCGCCAATCCCAGCCCCAGTTGTGCCAAGGTTATGAGCAGTCGTGTTACCTGCCTCATTCCCTTCTGAACCATAACCTGCTGATGTGCGACCGCCCTCGAACGTATCGTTACGACCATTATCGAACACGCCGTCATTCGTATCTAACAAGAGAACCATGCCACCGTTCTCGATGTCTTGATGGTAGCGCGCTGTCTCTTCTTCTGAAAAACCGAGTTTATCAAAAGTGTGACGAACTTCATCTCCTTCGTCTGCTACTCCGAAAAAGCGATCAAGCCATGACGCTTTCGTTTCTTTTACTTCTGCATCCGTTGAACCTTGAACCATTGAAAGGTTCGATTTATCTTTCACTACTACGTATAAATCATCTTCGCGATGCCCTTGAGCACGAAGCTCATCAATTTTTGAAACAAGCTCTGACTCCTGATAGTAAGTACCTACATAACGTTTGTTATCCATGATTGTATCTCCCTTTCAAATTTTTTATTTTTTGGTTGTTGGTTTGGCAGATTCACAACAATCTGCTATTTGAACCGGTAATGTGAATGTTCCCCCACGCTTTCTTTTCAAGCACTGTTTTCACATTTGTAATCTTTATGTAATATTATGACTTTTGACCGATTGATTATTCTACTATTGTATGCGTCTAATTTTTGTACAAAAAAATTCTTCCACAGGATGCGGAAGAATTTCGTTTAATCGACGACTTCTGTTTTCTTTTTCTGCCCACATGATTGGCGGACGACCAGATAATGTGGCACAATGACACGCTTCCCATAAGGGGGTGCATTATCACTGATTTGTTCGATCAAACAGTTCGTCGCCTCGAAACCGAGACCGAAGATGTTAATTTCGACCGACGTGAGTGGCGGGTTCGAATGTTCCGCGATATACACGTTATTGAAACTGACGACCGCGACGTCCTCTGGGATTTTGAGCCCCATCTCGCTTAATGTGCTGATGACGCCGAGTGCCATCATATCGTCACTGACAACGACGGCTGTCGGTGGTTCCTCATTTTGTAACAGTTCACGCACGGCCTTCGCGCCGCCCTTCGTCATGAATTCAGCCCGGGCGATGTAATCTTCGCATACCGGGATGCCTGCTTCCATGAGGGCCGTCGCGTACCCGTTTCGACGATCTTGTGTGACGGCGAGTTTATCCGATCCCCCGATGAAGGCGATGCGACGATGACCTAAGTTATAAAGATGTTTCGTCACTTCACGACCAGCCAAATAGTTGTCCGTATCGACGTAAGTGATGGAAGAAGCGTCCCCGAACGGCTTCCCGACCACGACGAACGGAAACTTCGTTTGACGTAAGTATTGGACGACTTGGTCGTCTTCACGTGAATAAAGAACGATGACACCGTCGACACGGCGTCCTTGTACCATCTCGATCACACCGGACAAAACTTCTTCTTCTGTCACGCCGGTCGTCATATAAAGCGAGTATCCATTCTGGTGCGCCTTCGTGCTAATTCCTCGTAGCACTTCCGGGAAGAACGGGTTTTGAAGCGTCTTTGTTGCCGCGCTCGGCATAACGAGACCAATCGACTGCGTCGAGCGGTTAGCGAGACTTCTCGCATGAATGTTCGGATGATACCCGAGCTCTTCCATGGAACTTCTGACCCGTTCTTTTGTCTTTTGACTGATTCTTGGGCTGTTGGCGATGACGCGAGAGACTGTCGACGGCGCGACGTTCGCGTGCTTCGCCACATCTTTGATTGTGATTTGCATGGTGTTCCCCCCTGCTTCCGTGAGTTCGATTCGTGCCTTGCGGCGTTTCATGTCTTTATTTGCGGCGCTTCCACATGACCAAACCAGTCAAGAAAATCGGAATCGTAACGACGAGCAAGCCCATCATCCACGGATTGACCGAAGATTCCTCAACGATGTAAGCGTTCGCACTTTCACCAGACAGTTCAATTGTAAACGTTCCGCGCTGATCTGTGACCAGTTGTGAGAATAAGAGACCACGAAGTCTCGTATCTTCCCCGATTTCACTGACATCGATCTCAATCTCCCGATCGTCACGATTCATGTTGATCGCATAGAGCGCGACGTCATCTCCGTCTTTCCGTTCGAAGACGGCCATCCCGTCTTCTGAGGCGATCATGCGCTGCTCTCCTGTCGCAAAGACCGGATATTCTTCCCGCATGCGGTTCATCGTCGCGACGTATTCGTGCAACTCTTCATTTCCCGGGAATTCCGTCATGACACGGTTCGCCGGGTCGGTTCCACCGGTCTGCGCATTTTCTGTTCCTTGGAAGACGATCGGCATACCAGGTGACGCATAAAGCGCGAACAACCCGAGGCGTAATCGTCGTTCCGCTGATTCCACACCGCCGAGTTCCGCCATATGCATGAAGCGTTCGACATCGTGATTATCGAGGAACGTCGCCATCTGGTTCGGGTCGTTGAAGAACGTTTCGGCATAGCTTGCGGCAACGTCAATCTCATCGACGTTCGCTTGCTGTTGCGTCATCGTTTTCGACACCCGGTCATAAAACGTAAAGTTTGTGATGCTGTTGAACCCGAGATCGTCATATTGCGCGACGTATTGCGGGTCTGGGTCGAACACTTCGGCGAGTAAATAGAAGTCTGGGTCGACCGACCGCACACCTTCGACAAAGTCTTTCCAGAACGCTTTATCGACGTGACGAACCGTATCGAGGCGATAGCCGTCGATGTCCGTCTCTTCGATCCAGTACTTCGCCGCGTCAATCAAATACGATTTGACTTCCGGATCCTCTGTTTTGAAGTCAGGTAAGTCGAACAACCAGTGCGTCTCGACCTGCTCCTGGTCTTTCCAGAATACAATCGGTAACTGTTCGTGAAACCATTCCGGCTTTTCTTTAACCCATGGGTGGTTCGGACCGACGTGGTTGACGACAAAGTCGAGAATGACTTTCATGTCTCGCTTGTGCGCTTCCTGAACGAGTTCCTGTAAATCCTCTTTCGTCCCAAACTGTGGGTCGATGTTATAAAAATCTTTAATCCAATACCCGTGATAGCCGTCCGGCATATTTTCAAAAACGGGTGTCAACCAAATCGATGTGAAGCCGAGTGATTCGATATAATCGAGCTTCTCAATGACCCCACGGATATCACCTCCGTGAAACGCTTTCGGATCATCTTTGTCCACCTGTTCATTGTTGTCGGGATTCCCGTCAACAAATCGGTCGACCATAATAAAATACATGCGTTCTTGTTCCCAAGTAGCGGCTTCCTTTGCTCCGACGACGGTCGGAAACAAAAGAAGCGACAGGAGCACGAGCACGACGCCTCGCCTCATATCGCTTCCTCCTTTTACGAGTATTATCCTTTCGTACCACCCGCTGTGAGGCCAGAAACGAAGTAGCGTTGGAACATGAAGAACAAGATGACGATTGGAAGGGCCGAAAGAACCGCACCTGCCGCGAATAACGTGAAGTTATTATCAAACTGTTTCGAAATCATGTTGTAAAGGCCAACTGCCAATGTTTGTTTCTCTGGTGAACGAAGGACGAGCGATGCCAAGATAAAGTCGTTGAATGGTCCCATGAAGTTAAAGAGAGCAATCGTTGCGACAATCGGCTTCGCGAGCGGCAAGATGATTTGCCAGAAGATTCGGAGGTGACCGGCACCATCCATGCGGGCTGCTTCGTCAAGTTCTTTTGGAATCGTGTCGAAGTACCCTTTCGCCAAGTACGTGTTCATCGGAATCGCACCACCCGCATAGAGCAAGATGAGCGCTGTATGTGTGTCAAGAAGGTTTAGCATGTTGAGCAATACATAAATCGCGATGATCGCAACGAACTGTGGCACCATCTGAAGGACGAGGAACAAGACGAGCGAGTTCTTCCGTCCGACGAAGCGGTAACGTGAGAAGACGTATCCGGTAATCGTCACCAAGACGACAGAGAGTGCCATCGTGATGAAAGCGATTTTCAACGTGTTCACATACCATAAACTATAATCCGAAATCGTTAGGTCAAACAAGTTTTTGTAGTGAATAAACGTCGGGTTCGACGGAATAATCGTTGACGTAATCGTACGCCCCGGGTTGAACGATGTACCGACAACCCAAAGCATCGGATAGAGAATGATGATCGACGCAAGCGTCAAGATGACATACGAGATCGCCAAATTGATTCGTTTTTGTTTTTTCATATCAGATCATATCCTCGTCTTTGAAAGATTTTGTCCGACGGAACTGGATCACGGCAAGTGTCATGATGAAGAATGACAAGATGAGTGTGATCGCAGCCGCAAGTCCGTATTGCGGGTTGGCACCGAGAGACAATTTGTAAATCCAAGAAATTAAGATGTCGGTACCGCCGGCCGTTTGTCCAGGTACAGCAGGGCCACCGCCATTAAAGAGATAGATGATGTTGAAGTTGTTGAAGTTGAACGTGAACTGCGTGATCAAAATCGGTGCTGTCGCGAACAAGAGCATCGGCAATGTGATCAAGCGGAACTTGTCGAAGATCGTTGCTCCGTCAATCGTCGCCGCTTCATACAAGTCACCAGGAATCGACTGAAGCACACCCGTCATGAGCGTCATGATGAATGGGAAGCCGAGCCACCATTGAATGAGCACGAGTGCCGTACGTGTCGCCGTCGGATCGGTCATCCAGTTGACCGGGTCAAGACCGAGTGCCGGCAAGATTGTCGTATTGAACACCCCGAACGATTCGTTGAACATCGAGCGGAAGATCAAGATCGTGATGAATGCTGGGACCGCCCATGAAAGAATCAAGATCGAACGGAACAAACGACGGAAGCGAAGTCCTTCTTGGTTCAAGAGTACCGCAAGGAAGATCCCGATTGCGATGACACCTGTCGTTGAAGCGACCGTCCAAACAAGCGTCCAGCCGAGTACGCCGACGAACGTGTCACGGAAAATATCGATTTCAAAAATACGTGTAAAGTTCTCGAATCCGACCCATTCGACGAGTTTCGCTGGTGGTGCGTTGTTGTAGCGATAGTTCGTAAAGGCGATCAAGAACGTAAAAATCAATGGAAGAATAACGGTAAACACTAACAAAATGAGTGATGGGATTAACATTAAGTATGGGAATCCATGGTCACGCAAGTTGCGAAGTTGCATTTGGAACGATGGAAGGTTTAGATGCTGATCACGAGCGCGACCGACACGATAGGCGTCACGAATGTTCCAAACATAGAACGCGATTCCGAAGAAAAGTAAAATTAACGCGACAATCCCCTCGACCATCAAGAAGATGGAGTGGTCGTTACGAGGTCCTGGCACTTCACCAAGCGTGATCAATCCCCAAAGTCCTCCACGGTCACCTGGTCCGGCGCCCGCCCCTTTGAAAAATAGATCATAGTTTACGGCAAAATAAGATACGACGACGATAAAGAACGCTACCGCCTTCGCGTATTGTTTGTTGTATAACTGTCCGAGTCCCGGAATGATGGAAAGTAGTCCCGCGTTCCGAGCATGGTTTGTAGGCTTGTCCGGGCGTTGGTCCGGTGATTTAGGGTTCGCAATTGCAGCCATCCTCAGTTTCTCCTTTCGATTTGAGCAAATCAATCAAGCAAACGTTTGCTCAATGCTAGAAAATGATGGGGAACGCCATGTGACGTACCCCTTCATCTCAATTCCTTATTGGTTGTTCGCTTGGATTTGTTGTTCGATGACTTTCACTGCATCGTCTGCAGATTTTTGTGCATCTTGTTTACCAGTTGCTACAAGCTGAAGTGCTTGTGCCATTGGCTCCCAAACTTGTCCCATTTCAGGAATGTTCGGCATTGGGATTGCGTTTGTTGCTTGGTCGAATACCGCTTTCGCAACTTCGTTCGACGTGATTGTCTCGTTCGACTCGAGTGCTGCTACTGGCGGGATCTCGTTGTATGCTTCAAACATTGCCAATGCGTTTTCTTCATTCGTCAACTCTTGAAGGAACATTTCAGCCCACTCTTGGTTTTCTGTGTAAGCTGAAAGGGCATATGTTTTCACACCCATGAACGTCTTGATTGGCTCACCGTTCGGAAGTGTTGGCATTGGAGCCGCTCCGAGGTTCACGCCTGCATCTGTGTAACCAGCCACAGCCCATGGTCCGTTCATGACTGAATGAGCTTTCTTCTCAGTGAAGAGTTGGTCCATCGCTTGGCCACCAGACTCACCGATCAACCCTTTAGGGAAGAGGCCTTCTTCGTACCATTTACCGATGTATTCGAATCCTTCAACTGCACCTTCGTTGTTCAAACCGATATCCGCTGGGTCGAGTGCGCCACCGTCTTCTTTGAACACGTATCCGCCGAATCCAGCGACAACACCATGTGCGAAGTAGAAGTTATCCCAAAGTGCGAGGAATCCGTACTGCCCGTCAGCTTTCACATCGTTTGATAACTTGTAAAGGTCGTCCATAGATGCTGGAGCTTCAGCCATCAAGTCTTTGTTGTACATGAGAATTGGTGTCTCAACTGATTTTGGATATCCGTAAGCTTGACCATCGTACATGACAGCTGATTTCGCAGCGTCTGTGAACGCGTCAAGCGATCCTTCGTCAGCGATTGGAGCCAAGTGACCTTGGTCTGCGATTGTACCGATCTGGTCGTGTGGTACGAGCACGATGTCTGGACCTTTTCCAGCTGGACCGTCAAGCGCAAGCTTGTCTTTTTGGTCTGTCATCTGTACTTCGACAACTTCAACTTTTACGCCATGCTCTTCTTCGAACGCCTTCGCAACTTCTTTCGTTGTTTCAGACTTTTCGATGTCTTCCCAGACTACGATCTTTTCAGGTTTGTTCTCGCTTGAAGAACCACCTTCGTTAGAAGATCCGTTGTCCGTTCCGCCACCACATGCAGCAAGTGCACCGAATGCGAATACTGCTGTTGAAAGTCCTGCTACCATTTTTTTCATCTTCATGATGAAAAACCTCCCCAAGGAAATAGTATGGTCAGATTTGCGCAATCGCACGACCACGTCAATTTTAAAACTCCGCTACGAAATTGACATGGTAGTGAAAACGTTTGCATCCTCACCTCAATTTTTATTATACAGTTGTGAAAGCGTTTTACAAGTCTTTTTTTACACTTTTTTTACGTCTGTTGACCCATTTATGTAATTTTCAAATGTTTGTTCTTAAATCTTCACTTTTTATGCGTTTCAGCAATTGACAAAATGTAAACGCTTTATTAACCTTTGCTTGAGCAAACGTTTTCGCAACATCTGTTCTCATGGATTCCCGATGTTGTAAAATGATGTCATCCCCTATAAAGAAAGGAATGTTTTCCTTATGATGAAAGAAGCGATTTATCATCGTGCCATGTCCCCGTTCGTCTACAAATATGATCGTGAGACGATCCATATTCGTTTCCATACGAAGCGAGGCGATATCGAGTCGGTCGATTTGATTTGGAACGACCCATATGATTGGCACGCTGAAGACCCAGCCATGTGGAACTTCGATCCGGACAAGCCGAGCTACTGGCGTACATACGAGACTCCAATGGAGAAGATCGGGTTTGACGACGCCTATGACTATTGGTTCATCGCTATCAAACCGCCGTTCCGACGTCTACGTTACGGTTTCCGTTTGAATGATGGACAAGAGACGGCCGTCTACACTGAAAAAGGATGGTTCGAGGAGAAGCCGCTCGATGATACGGGCTACTACTTCTGTGTCCCATTCATCAACCCGATCGATATCTTCCATGCACCCTCCTGGGTGAAGGATACGGTCTGGTATCAAATCTTCCCGGACCGTTTCGCCAATGGCGATGCTTCACTCAATCCTGAAGAGACGCTCCCATGGAACTCGACAGAGCCGACGACGACAAACTTCTTCGGTGGCGACTTCCAAGGAGTGATCGACCATATCGATCATTTAGTCGAACTTGGGATCACCGGCATCTACTTCTGCCCGATCTTTAAAGCGACGACGAACCATAAGTACGATACGCTCGACTATATGGAAATCGATCCGCAGTTCGGGACGAAAGAGAAATTTAAAGAGATGGTCGACCTCTTGCACGAGAACGGCATCAAAGTCATGCTCGACGCGGTCTTCAACCATGTCGGATATCATCACCCATGGTTCCAAGACGTCGTCGAGAACGGGCCATCTTCTGAGTATCGCGATTGGTTCTATCTTCGCGAGTTCCCGATTGCGACAGAGCCGAAGCCGAACTACGACACCTTCGCATTCGAAAAGAACATGCCGAAGATCAATACAGAGCATCCAGAGTTAAAAGCCTACTTATTAGATGTTGCCCGTTACTGGGTCGAAGAATTCGGTATCGACGGGTGGCGTCTTGACGTCGCTAACGAAGTCGACCATGCGTTTTGGCGTGACTTCCGCACGGCGGTCAAAAATGCGAACCCGGAAGCCTACATCCTCGGGGAGATTTGGCACGACGCACAGCCTTGGTTACAAGGTGACCAGTTCGATGCCGTCATGAACTACCCGTTCACGAATGCGAGCTTGAACTACTTCGCCCTCGACCGGACGACCGCTTCGGAGTTCCGTAACGAGCTGACGCGTGTCGAGATGATGAACACGATGAACGTCAACGAAGTCACCTTCAACTTGATCGATTCGCACGATACACCTCGTGCGTTGACACGGGCGAAAGGACATAAAGGCAAGTTCAAACTCTTGATGACGTCGATGCTGACTTATACAGGTAGCCCATGTATTTACTACGGGGACGAAATCGGACTTGAAGGCGAACAAGACCCGGGTTGCCGTCGCTGTATGCCATGGGATGAAGCCGAAGAAGACCGTAACCTCTTCCGCTACATCCAAAAGCTCATCCAGCTTCGTAAGGACCACCCTGTGCTCGCAAATGCCGGCTCGTATCGCTTCAACCTGGTCGACGATGCGAACAATGCGGTCATCATCGAGCGGTGTACGAAAGATGAGACATACTTGGTTTACTTCAACAACTCAGACTCTGCTTCGAAACTGAATCCGCTCGGTTATACAGGAGCAGCCACGGACCTCTTGCATGACCGCGACCTCGACTCACTCGAAATCGAACTGGCGCCATTTAGTGCTGCTATTCTGAAATTGAAATAAATTCGAAAATCACCTGATTTCTTCGGGTGATTTTTTTGTTGAAAATAATTTAGCAAACCCCTTTCTTTTTCATTTCATAAGGAGTAAGATGACCTTTGACATTTTTATAAAACAAATAGTTAACAGAAAGAATTATAGAGAAAAGGGAGAATACACTACATGCAGACGAAACAAACGGAACAGCTCACCCTGTTCAAACTGTCGTGGCCGATTTTCATCGAACTTGCCCTCCATATGGGAACCGGGATCATCGCCACATTGATGCTCGCTCACTACTCAGACGCCGCCGCCTCAGCCGTCGGGGTTGCCAACCAAATCTTAAACGTGTTCTTGATCGTCTTTAGTGTGACGTCTGTCGGGGCGACCATTTTGATCGGTCAGGCCATCGGGGCTGGGCGCATGAAGAAGAGTCGTGACTTCGCCCGCTCCGCCGTCAGTTTGAACATGTGGCTCGGTGCGATCATGGTCGGCGTCATCTTCTTGTTCGGCGAAACGTTCTTACGCCTGTTCGGTCTATCGGACGAACTGTTTGCACACGGGTTGTTGTTCCTGCAAATCGTCGGCTTGTCGTTATTCACCGAAGCACTCATCATGGCGCTCAGTTCGATCCTCCGGAGTCACGGGATGACGAAACACGCCATGCTCGCGACGCTTCTGATTGATATCATCACCGCCGTCGGTGCCATTTTTGCCGTTACCGGCTGGTTTGGCCTTCCGGTCACAGGCGTTGCCGGTGTCGCTTGGGCCATCGTGATCGCACGATTCGCCGCTATGGTTCTCTTGTTCTGGCTCGTCAAACGGAAGCTCATGATTCGCTTCCCGTTAAAAGAAGTGATTCGTCCGAAGAAAGACGACATCCAGTCACTCCTTCAAATCGGTGTTCCTTCTGCCGGGGAGAACTTGTCGTATCAGGCATCCCAAATTATCATCACTGGATTTATCGCGACGATGGGCGAGGCTTCCCTCGCTGCTCGGGTGTACGTGATGAACTTGTCGATGCTTGCCTTCTTGTTCACCGTCGCCGTCGCGCAAGGGACCCAGCTTTTGATCGCACGGGATATTGGAGGGAAACGTTTTAAAGAAGCCTATCATCGTGCCGTCAAGACCTTGAAGATTGCCATGTTCGCTTCGTTCGTCGCCTCTCTCGGTTTAGCGGTGTTCAGCGAATCGCTACTCGGTCTCTTCACGTCAAACCCTGACATCATCGCGGTCGGTGTGCCCATCTTATGGGCGACACTCATTTTAGAGCCGGGTCGCGCCATGAACATCGTCTTGATGGGGTCGTTGAAGTCTGTCGGGGACGTCCGCTTCCCGGTCATGATCGGGATCGCCTCGATGTGGGGTGTCGCCGTGGCGTTCAGCTACTTGTTCGGTCTTCAAATGGGGCTCGGTATCCTTGGGATTTGGCTCGCCTTCTCCCTCGATGAGTGGTTCCGCGGATTCTTCGCGTTCCGTCGTTGGAAATACGGGACGTGGCAACAAAAAGGCTTCCAGTTCGAAGCAAAATCAACCACGTAAAAAAAAGCGGCCGCGGCCGCTTTTTTTATTTCATCAAGAATGCCTGCATCGCTTGGCGGTGCACGTCCGTGTCCCCACACTTCCGTTGCCATTCGATTTCTTCATTCAATCCATCCTCAAATGAAGCGGCTCGCATGAGCGCCTTCATCCCTTGAACAGCGACCGGTGATTTCGCAGCGAGTGTCTCCGCATATGAAGTCAATCGCTCCGTATACATCGCATCTTCCACGAGCTCGGTGACGAGCCCGAATGAACGCGCGGCCTCCGAGTCAATCGTACTGCCACTCCAGAGCCAATCTAACGCAAGGTCGTCGCGCATGAGTCGACGCAGGTGATATGGACCGCCCGCATCCGCGACCAACCCGATTTTAATGAACGCCGAGCTGAACTTCGTCGACTTGGCGACGATTCGAACGTCTGCCGCGAGTGCCAAGCTGAGCCCTGCTCCAGCCACGACACCGTGAATCCCTGCGATGAGCGGTTTACGACTTGAGAAAAGTGCACGTACGAGCGGATGATACACGTCTTCTAAATATTCCCCATAGTCCGCATCGCTCTCGATCGTTAAATCTTGTCCGGATGAGAACGCTCGTCCCTCACCGACAAGGACGATGACGCGAACGGCGTCGTCCTGTTCAAATGTGTCGATTGCCGTTTTCATTTCACGAAGCAACGTCTCGTTCAAGGCGTTTAGCTTTTCAGGTCGGTTCAGTTTCAACCACCCTACCCCATTGTGTGTCGTCAATTGAATCGTCTCCACTTCCATTCCCCCTTCAAAATGAATCACTGTTCATTTCTTCGTCATTGCTTCAAACTCCTTCCTTTACTGAAAAGTTTTTTGAAGTTCAATTGCCGGGAAGTTGGTTGATTTGCTATTCTAAAAGGAGTCGGTCACGAAAGGATGAGTCAGATGCAACTGACAAACGCCGCTCGGCAACTGAAACAGAAGAAGATTCCGTTCACCTATCATACGTATGAAGTCGATGACACCGATGTCTCAGCTAAACATGTGGCGATGACATTGAATAAACCGCTCGACGAACTGTATAAAACGATTTGTCTCATGAACGAGAAAAAGCAATATGCCTTCTTTCTCATCTCTGGAGAGCGTGACATCGATTTAAAAGCAGCCGCTAAAGCTTGGGGGGCGAAGAAAGCATCGACCGTCCCGATGAAAGAGCTCGAGACATTGACCGGTTATATTCGAGGAGGAGTCTCTCCGATTGGGGCGAAGAAGCCGTTCCCTGTCTATCTGCACGAAGCAGCTCAAGACAGAGAGACAATCACCATTTCTGCTGGAAAACGCGGCTATCAAATCGAATTAACACCTGAAGATTTACTGCAATTTACAAACGGGCACTGGTTCAGCCAATGACCTTACTGGGGGCAAAATTATGTGGAAAGAACGTATCCGTTCGTGGGTCCCAAACTCCTTTACGTTCGGAAATTTATTTTGTGGTGTCGTCGCCATCGTCTACGCCGCACGTGGTGACTTCTCAAACGCCACACTGTTAATCATCATCGCGATGATGCTCGACAGTTTAGACGGGCGCCTCGCCCGTATGCTCGGGGTCGCTGGCGATTTTGGGAAAGAATTGGACTCACTCGCTGACATCGTCACGTTCGGGGTCGCACCGGCGATGCTCGCTTATTACACCTTCTTTATTGATTACGGCAATTATGGATTGTTTTTTGCGGCACTTTTCCCGCTATTCGGTGCCTATCGCCTGGCTCGCTTCAATTTATCAGCGACAAACGTTGCAGCGAGTTACTTCTCTGGTGTCCCGATCACGGCCGCCGGGGGACTTCTCGCTGTCATCACAACGTTCGGTGACCGCGTCAGTGAACTGTTGACACCGATTTTCTTCACAGGGCTCGCCTTGTTGATGGTCAGCCGTGTTCGCATCCCGAGTTTTAAAGATGTACCATTGCCACGTCACTCGTTCATCATTACCATCAGTCTCGTCTATGTGACGTATATGATGTTCGCACGTTGGAAAGAATGGCCGACATTTTGGTTCATCGCCATCCCGTTCTATGTCTTATTCATCGCCTTTTCGTTCGTGAAAAGACGAAAACGGATGGCCAATTGAGAGTCTCGTTCAGCGAGGCTCTTTTTTGTACATGCATTTGTTAGACGAAGACTTCGATGAGCTTTAGAATGAAAGAAGAGGTGATGGAATGAAAGTGTATCCGTTTATTTGGAAATGGTTTATTGTTTGGTATTTCATTGGGTTGATTTTAGTTGGATTCGACCTGCTTCCGCCTTGGCTCGAGTGGGCAAACCCCGTCTTTTTATGGCTAGCCGGGGCGATTGGTGGAACGATTCTTTATCAAGGGATTCGACAAGGAGCTTGGATTGTTCCGTTTATTTTCTTCGGTTCAATCGCTGTGGAGACATTCGGCGTAAAGACGGGATTCCCGTTCAGCGAATACGTCTACGCTGAGGCGTTCGGTCCGACAGTGTTTGGAGTCCCTGTCACTATCGGTGCGGCATGGCTTGCCGTGATTGGCTCTAGTTTTGCCGTGGCCCGTCTCTTCCCATTCCGCCACAATATTTTATGGCTCGTTCCGATTCTCGCCGTATGGCTCGATATGGCAATCGATCCCGTAGCGGCAAACGTGAAAGGCTACTGGGAATGGGCGAATGACGGCTTGTACTATGATATCCCGACACAAAACTTTATCGGTTGGTTCGGGTTATCCCTTATTTTCTCATGGTTGTTACAGCGTCACGAACGCGCTGTTGATTCCTTGTTCATCCGGCACGGCGTCTATTTGTTCGTCATGCTTCACGCACTCTTCGGTGTCACGGCTGTCAATGCAGGTCTCTATGGCATCGGGCTCCTCAGCATCCTCACATCCGGAGTGATTCTACTTGAAAGGAGGGGGCGCGATGATCGAGTCACACAAAAAGAAATGGTTCAATAACCTGTTCTCGACGTTCGTGCGGGAACGTCAAATACGTCCCACCTTCCATAACATTTATATCCGAACGGACGACGTTCCGACCCCCGGATTATTTTTAAGTACACATAGCGCGTGGTGGGACGGTCTCATCATGTATATGATCAATGAACATTTTTTACGACACGATATTCATGTGTTGATGGATGAGGATGGACTACGTCGCTTCCCGTTCTTTCGACACCTCGGTGCCTTCTCGGTGAAAAAAGGAAGTCTCTCCGATGTACGGGTCTCACTGGCTTATGCGAATGAATTGCTCGCGTCCGGGAAATCCGTCTGGATGTTCCCTCAAGGACAAGAGATGCCACAGGAACTTCGACCTGTCGAAATCGAGTCTGGCGCGACGTTGTTACTGAACGACCGCCCCGTCCAATTATGCGCCATGTACTATTCGTTTGAGAACCATGCGGAACCCCTTGTATATGTCCGCTTTCGAACAGTAGTCGTGACGTCGACGACACGACGAGCTCAGAAGCAGGAAATCGCGCAAGCACTTGAAGCGCTCTATGACGACGTGCGACAAGACGCCATCATTCGGTCTGATGCCTATGTGCCGCTCTTTCGACCACGTCGTAATCTTGCTGAATGGACAGAAACGATGTTCCGACTTGGGAGGGGACGTTCATGATCTTATGGCTGCTCACCCTCTCGATGTTTATCTTTACCCTAATCAATCTTTCGTTCTTGAGACCGCTCGCCGACCCAGGACGCACATCGGCGACAGCCGTCTGCATCCCGATGCGCAATGAGTCGCGTCACGTCGATCGACTGATTTCAAATTTAAAGCAGGCGATACCGGATGGGACTCATGTTTATATCTACGAGGACCGTTCCGAGGATGATACATATGAAAAATTGAATCGCGCAATCGGTAATGATACCCGTTTTACCGTCATCCAAGGTGTTCCTTTGCCCCATGACTGGGCCGGAAAAGTTCATGCTTGTCATCAACTAGCATCACGCACGACTGAACCGTATCTTCTCTTTTTAGATGCGGACGTCACGATCGATTCGAGTTTTATCGCCCGCATGCATGCCACGCTCGCTCGAGAGCAGGCCGTCTTTTTATCAGGTTTCCCTCAATTTCCGACATCCACATTTCTCGGGAAATTGTTGATTCCGATGCAACACGTGCTCATCGCCCAACATCTGCCTTTGTTTTGGCGTAAAGTGAAACACCCCGCATTTGCCGCGGCGAATGGCATGAACGTACTCGTCGAGCGGAACAGCTACGAGGAAGTTGGCGGACATGCTGCTATTCGAACGTCGTTGATTGATGATATCGATTTATGTCGAACGTTCAAACGTCATCAAAAAGTCACGTCACTCGTTCAAGTCTCCCCGTTCATCTCCTGCGACATGTATGAAACGAATGAAGAAGTGTGGACCGGGTTTTCAAAGAACGTATTCAAGGGAATGAATGAATCAGTAGGACTCGCCTTGTACTTCATGACATATTACGGCATCCAGTTGACGGCTATGCTCGCTTGGATCTTTTCACCGAGTTGGCAGACGATTAGCGCAGCGATTTTCGTGCTCCTCGCGCGTCTCGCTGTCGATCTGAAATCAAATGGGTCCGGTACATGGTACCATCCACTCAGTTTAATCGCTTACTTGACCTTACTCGGGAATGCCGTCATTCGTAAATGGAGACGGTTGCCCATCACGTGGAAAGGTCGTCACTATTCCTAAGCAGACGTCTAAAGGGGGACAATTGTATGAAACAAATCATAGTGATTGGGGCTGGTCTCGGTGGACTAAGCGCCGCCGTCACGCTCGCAGCACGAGGTTATGACGTCACGGTCATTGAAAAGAATCAACATGTCGGTGGCAAACTCATGCCCATTATAACCGACGGTCACCGGTTCGACTTTGGTCCAAATACGATCACGATGCCGGATGTATTTCGTTCAGTCATTCGAAATAGCGGGGCCAATCCGGATGACTATTTTGAGTTAATCAAGCTCGATCAACATACCGTCAACCACTACACAGACGGGTCATCCTTCACGTTCAGTGCCGATCGGGCAAAACTTGAGGTCGAAGTACGGCGTTTGACCGGTGACCAGTTGAAACACAATCAGATGCGTGCCTATCTAGATGAAGCGGAAAAGCTGTTCGACATTGCGAATAAGCGCTTCTTCACACAAATGGACACAAAGTTGGATCCCGGTCTTTGGGCGGACATGGTCAAAGTGCATCCACTTCAAAGTTTGCACGCCCTTCACAAGAAGTATTTCAAGGACCCACGCATTATTCAGGCGCTCGACCGCTATGCGACGTACATTGGTAGCAGCCCATACGTGACACCAGGTACGTTCGCCCTTATCGCACATTTGGAATTGAATGAAGGTGTCTATTTTGCGAAAGGTGGAAACTGGAATATCGCAAAAGGGTTCGCCAAACGGGCGAGCGAACTCGGAGTGACGTTCCGACTCGGTCATGAAGTGACGAAAATTGATGTGTTGAACGGAAAAGCACATGAGGTCGTCGTCGATGACCAAGAAGTCATCTCGTGTGATGCCGTTCTTCTCAACGGTGAACTCTTGACGCAATACCCGCGACTCGTTGACGCGAAAGACCGCCCATCTTTCCCAGTCCCGACACGCGATACCGTCGAACCTTCGATTTCCGCATTCGTCATGATGGTCGGATTGTCCAAACGATTGAATTTGGCACACCATAACGTCTATTTCTCAGACGACTATGAAAGGGAATTTAAAGCACTCTTCCAAGAAGAGCGGTATGCGGACGAGCCGACAATCTATATTTCGAATTCTTCCGCCACCGATCCGTCGATGGGCGAGGCAGGAGACAACCTGTTCATCCTCGTCAATGCTCCGGCACATCTGACCGAAATTGATGCAGATACGTATGAGCATTTGATTCGCAGACGCTTACGTATGTTCGGTGTGGATTGGGAAGAAGAAGAGGTGCTCTACCATAATCGAGTGACCCCACAAGATTTGACCCGTGATTTTTATGCGTACTATGGGGCACTTTATGGCACATCGGCCAACTCGAAAAAAGGAGCGTTTTTCCGTCCTGCACCGCGGTCGACAGACGTATCGAACATCTGGTTTGCTGGTGGTTCGACTCATCCTGGCGGTGGCAGTCCGATGGTGACGCTTTCAGGACAATTCGCTGCACGCTCGATGTTAGAGGACATACCTCTGACAATATGAACATTTTGTGAACGCGAGTTTCGACACTTGTCGACAATTGAAAGACGTGATAATATCATATTCGAGTTCAAGCAGTTCTGTAACGTTTGTTACACCTGTAGCGATCGAATGGCTTCCCCGAGCCTCATCGCGTTTTGAACTTGTCACACCCGAGAAAAAGTGATGAGCGAGTTTCCCCACTCGTATCCCGTAGTCGAGACAGCTTGCGTATGATGTTCCCCCTTAGTCCATCAAGCATCCTGTTTCGACGAAGATGTCCCAACTGATTCATTCCCCATGAATCCCGGCACATCTTTAGGGCTTCATCACAAACCGATTCATTCATTTCCCCGATGAATGAATCACATAACGCTTACGCCACTTTTGGTCCCCCGCCAAAAGTGGTTTTTTTGTACGCAAAAAACTGTAGACGCCATCGAGCGTCTACAGGGAATCAAATTGCTCATAGTTTTGCCAACAACTTTCCTTTTTGTAAGGTCGATACGTATGCTCGCTTCGTGAAGACGTCATGTCGATTCGCACGGGCCGCATCAAGGATCCCTTCATAGAGAAGAGCTGCTGCTTGTACCGGCTTTCGACTCGCAAGTGGGTACAGATGATGGGTTTCCCGTGCCCGTGCATACAAGAACTCTGCTCGATTCGCCAAGGCCTCCCATAGATCGATAAAGACAGGGGTCACTTCTCGTTGTTGTAACATCGCTTCACTCACACCGTACTGACGCATCATCGTACGTGGTAAATAGATGCGGTCTCGATTCAAATCTTCACCGACATCTCGTAAAATATTGGTCAGCTGCATCGCAATGCCAAGGTCGATGGCGCCTTGTCTTAGCTGACGTGTCGTCGCTTCGTCCTGATTTGGGACAAGGATCGGGAGCAACATCAAGCCGACCGTACTCGCTGCATAATAGCTATACTGCTCGGTCTCTTCTAGCGTCTCATACCGTGACTTATGTAAGTCCCATTTCATCCCTTCCGCCAACTCAAAGAATGGTTCGACGTCCATGTCATAGCGTTTCCATACATCACGAAGGGCAACCCATAGTGCTTCATCTTGGTCGTAACCAGCTAAAAAGCGGTCGAAGTCATGCAAAAATGCTGCCAAACTCTCTTCTGGACGGTCTGATTCATCGACCGCATCATCGAGGGTGCGACAGAACGTATATACTGCCATGACCGCTTGACGGTCTGGTTTTGAGAGCAAAGAGAAGGCCCGGTAAAAGGTTAACGAGCCCTTCTTCATGATTTCCTCACATTGACGATACGCTTCTTGTGTCGTCACGATGCATTGCCCCCATTTCTTCTTCCATTTTTTTCACAAGTAATTGCGACCCAATCATAACGATGGGGACGCCACCGCATGGATGGACGGATGCGCCCACCGCATAGAGGCGTTCGATTTTCGGGAATGGTCTCGCTTGTGGTTTGAAGGCGGCTGACTGAGATAACTTTGGTGCAATCCCAAAACTTCCTCCTTCGAACAATCCGAATCGCTCAGCATCCATCGGTGTCCGGACTTTCATCTCGATGACGCGTTCACGGAAATCAGGCATGAATGCCTCGATTCTTCCTAATAGGTGTTCGATTGTCCCTTGTGCCTCAAAGTCTTCTCGTTCCAATTTTCGAGGAACCGGGACAAGAACATATAATACACTCGTTCCTTCTGGCGCGAGGGTTACATCCATTCGCGATGGATTAAAGGTGTACATCGCTGGATACTCACTTAGTTTACCATCCTCAAAGATCGTACGCATCGATCCTTCAAAATCATTCGGTAAATCGAATTGGTGAATCGGTAAGTCGAGTTCGCCGTTGACGGCGAAATAAAGAAGTAACGTACCGCTTGACGGTTCATACGTCTTTGGCGTCACACCATCAATCAGGCGCTCCATGAGTGGAAAATCACCGTTCACGACGACTGCATCATACGGTACATATTCGTCATTTACCGTGACTCCATTGGCCACCCCGTCCGTGACATGGACACGATTGACGGTAGCATTCATCTCGAAATGAACACCTCGACGCTTCAACTCTTGTTCCATTTTCGTGGCTAGCGAAAAATATCCTCCTTTTACATACCAGACTCCTTCTTCTTGTTCACGATAAGGAATGAGTCCATATAACGAAGGAGTGGCATAAGGATTTCCGCCGATATAGAGCGTTTGTAAACTATAGGCGACACGTAAACGTTCGTCTTCAAAGAAGCGTTTCATATTCGCATGAGCCGTCTCATATGCTTTTAACCGCATGAGAAGGAGAAGCAGTTTAGGCTCGAACAACTCCGCTTTTGAGGCATAACTACGATCTAAAAACGTATCGAAGCCAATCCGATACTCTTCTTTCTTTTGGGACATGTACTGACGGAAGGCATCTCCTTCGCCGAAAGTTCGTTCGATTTCTTCCGCCTGTCTCTCGATTTCCCGATATTTATAGAATGATGTCCCGTCTTGATAACGTAAGCGGTAAAGTGGATCGACTTCAATCAACTCCACTTCATGTTCAGGAAGACCCGCCTCAATCAGTTGTTGTTTCAGTTTACTCGGCAATAAGACGATGGTTGGACCTTCATCGACTTTCGCCCCATTATCGAATTCCACGTAGTTCAAGCGTCCACCGACCCGGTCCTCTTTCTCATAAATCGTGATTTGAAGTGACGGATTGCGTTTCGTCAATAAGAGGGCGGCATATAGTGTACCGACCCCTGCTCCGACAAAGCTAATATTCATCGGCCGACACCTGCACGGTCACGCAAAAGGTTCGTCGTGATCCGCGCTGATTCAAAGATGGTCGGCAGCCCACTTCCTGGGTGGGTCCCACCGCCGACGAGCCAGACGTTGTCGAGCTCTTCGAATTGGTTATGCGGGCGGAAATACATCATCTGCGATAAGTTGTGCCCTAGATTGAACGTTGCACCTTCATATACACCAAACGCTTCCCAGTCCTCAGGCGTCAACGCCTCCATCACCTCGATGTGTTGACGGATGTTTCGGTAAGGGGAACGTGTCTCAAGCGCGTCGAGAACGCGCTCTGTCATGGTCGCTTGTAACGTCTCCCACGGGAGGCCAGATAAATTGTTCGGCACCGGTACGAGAACGTAAAGCGATGACTTGCCAGGAGGCGCAAGTGTCGGGTCGATGCGTGAGGCATTCTGTACATAAAACGAGAAGTCCTCGCTCAATTTCAATTCTTGTGTCATCTCTTTGACATTCAATTCATAATCGTCCGCGAAGTGAATCGAGTGATGCGCCACATCTTCGTAGATGTGATCGAGCCCGAGATAAAGCATGAATGTCGAGCACGAGTAACGCTTCTTCTTGAGTTGAGTCGGACTCCACTTCGTTAGTTTACCGTCTGGAACGAGCGACGTCATCGCATGTGCGAAGTCCGCACCAATCACGACTTCATCAAACGCATAATGGACACTTCCGGACACGAGACCCCTCACGTTCCGACCATCCATGAGAAGACGTTCTACCGGTTCGCCTAAACGAATGACGCCTCCCTCTTCTTCAATCACTTTCGCCATCGCATGACATAGCTGGTTCACTCCGCCGATCGGGTGATGCACTCCGTAGGCGTGTTCCATGTAAGATAGAATGGAGAATCCACCCGGACATTCCCAGGCGGACATCCCTAAATATTTGGCCTGGAACGTGAACGCATACTTCAGTTCTTCGCTCGTGAAGTACTCGGACAAGACGTCATAAAGCGATTTACCGATTGAGAGAAACGGTAGCGCCTTAAGTACGCGCAACGAGACATAGTCAGTGAGCTTGTCATGTGCGGTCTGAAGCACAGGCATCAATTTAGACAGTTTGATCGCCTGTTCACTCATGAACCGCTCGTAGCCTTCCCCATTCCCAGGAAATTGTTCTTCGATGGCACGATACATCTGATCACGATCTGTTGTCATCGAGAGTTGACGCGTCCCACGGTCAAAGTACAAATCATACATCGGCTCCAATTGTTTCATCTCGACATAATCATGCAGATTACGTCCCGTCTCTTCAAAAATTTCTTCTAAAATATACGGCATATTCAAGAACGTAGGTCCTCGGTCGAACGCAAATTCGCCTACTTCTAAGCGTGACGTTCTGCCGCCTACAAACGGTTGTTTCTCAAATACGGTGACGTCTACCCCGCGATGCGCCAGTAGCATCGCAGCAGCCAATCCACCGGGTCCTGCCCCAATAACGGCAACTCTTTGTTTCGACACACTCAACAACTCCCTATGTGAATAGTCTCTTATGCTTCTCTATCATTATAGGAATGACGGGAGACAAGTTCAATTTTGAATCGGTTGATTGAGCAGGTTTGTCTTTCCTCGCTCGGCGATGACGATATACCAAGAACCTTCCGGAATGAATGGGATGAAGCGGATTTGTTCAAAACCGACTTCTTGCATCTGCCGGCGCAATTGTGGAATGGTCGGAAGCGGGTACAAATTATCGTGGAGTGTCATGAATGCATTGAACGCGGAAGCGAATCGTCCACCGAGCGCTGTTTCGGCGAGCGGCGTCACAAGAACGGCGACCCCCTTCTCTTCTAATCGTTCCCGTAGTCTCTCAAGCAACTTGACCCGCTCTTCCGGCGAGAAATAATACAGCATATTGTTCATCATCACCGCATCAAATTGCTCGTCTGTTTCCCAGTTCATGAAGTCGGCGACCTCAAAATGAATGTCATCACTCTCGTCTCGTGATCGTGCCTCTTCAATTACCTCTTCCTCTAAATCGATGCCCGTCAGTTCCCAACTCGGTTCGAGCGCTTGTAGTTTACGTAAGTAGCCGCCGTGCCCACATCCAATATCGAGCATCGATTCGACATTTGCCTGTCGTAACAATTGTTGAACGATCGGAAATGCGACCGTTTCGACGAGTGTCGACGTCTTCGCGACGACTTGACCGTGTTCAGCTCCATCAAACGTCTTTTGCTTCCCAGACTCTAGAAATTCCGGATAAGCGATTAACGCGGGGATATGAAGCTCCATCATTTCTTGAAGCATGAACCCGATGCTCCGTTCATCGTTACCGGATAATTGATATTTTAATCCACGCGTCGGATAGTAGCGCCAGCCTCTCTTTTTCAAATGACGGACGGCGACCCCGACTTCTAACCAACGCTCTAGCGCAAGTTGTGTCAATGGGCGTTTTAGACGTAAATTCATCTCCGCCATGCTCGCGCCACCTTGAAGCGCATCGAATAGTCCGAACTTGTAGCCGATATAGCCGTGCCATAAGGGTAAAAATGATTCAGTTTGTTTCATCCATTTCCGCGCGTGTAAAACTCGTGTCCATTCCATCATCTGTTGATCCATCGTTTCACCTCATCGTCGTAATTACTGATTTTTTTATTTTCCCCTAATAATTTGTGTACAAACAAAAAAATCCCACTTCGGTGTGCGAAGTGGGAACGTCTTATTGAATAAAGCTGTTGAAGAAAGATTGTCCATAAGGCAATGCATAGCCGATGAAAATCGTAATGAGCGCCAAGACGATAAACCCGCCAAATAGTCCGTTTGACGGTTTTTTCTTTTTGACTTTGACGAGCGTCATCTCACCGAAGATCAAAGTTAATAAACCGACCGTGATTTTCACGTGATAGAATGTCCCGCCACCATTCAACTGAAGGTAGAGATAAAGTCCTGTTCCGAATGCGATGAGTAACATGAGTCGAAACGCCATATGTGCGATCTTTCCACTCTTGTTGCCGTTCTTATAACCGATATAGGCCACGGCAAACAAAATAAGTAACAAAATCCAGCTCGTAACGTGCGTGTGCAAGAATGCAATCAGTGGCATTCAAATGCCCCCCTTTATGATGTTGTACAGTCTTCATTGTACACGAACTCTCTCCCGATTGGTCAAGCGAACGATTCTAAAAAATGAGCCATCCTCAAGGGATGGCCCATACATTATACAGGAGTCGTCTCTGCCTCTTGGACAGCGTACTCATAGCTTGGGATTTCAACGATGAACGTCGAGCCCTCATGCTGAATCGATTCTACATGGATTTGGCCGTTGTGACCGCGGACGATTTCCTGACAAATCGGTAATCCGAGCCCCGTACCGCCGATTTCACGACTGTCGGAGTTGTCGACACGATAAAATTTATCGAATAAGCGATCGAGCGCGTCGCTTGGAATCCCGATTCCTTCGTCCTTCACTTTAATGGACACGATTTGTTCGTGATGCGCAAGTTCGACCGTGATTTTTCCACCCCGTGGAGAATACTTCACAGCGTTCGACAATAGATTACTCATCAACTGTTTGAACTTCTGGCAATCGACGAATAATTCATATGGACGTGCATCATCCGCAATCAATTCGAATTCATGTTTTAACGACGATGCCTCATAGAACGTCAACATGTCTCGGACGACCGGCTCGATATCAAGCTGTTCCCGGTCATACATTTGACTACCGGATTCCATTCGCTGCACATCGAGGAAGTCATTGACGAGATGTGTCAGACGCTCCGTCTCGGAGTGAATGGTCTCCAAGTATTTAGCTTGTTTTTCATTCGGCAACTGTTTTTTGACCATCAATTCCGTGAATCCATAGATGGACGAGAGCGGCGTACGCAGTTCATGCGAGATGGTTGAGATAAACTCACTCTTCAATCGCTCCGCCTCTGTCTCACTCGTGATATCTCGGAAGACGAGAAGCGTACCTTTCGATAGACCACCGACAATGATGCGTTCCGCATACATCTGCAAGTTCATTTCGCCTTTACGGATTGAGAAGCTGACACTGTCATGTGGGAAATCTTCGGTGAACAGGCGATTCGTATACTTCGTAAAGTCCTCCGCTTGATCGACCGTTTCAACAAGACGATTCCGCCATTCTTCCCACGTTTCTTCTTCAAGATCCAGTGAGCTGACGTCACTTAACTCAGGGAACATCTCGTAGAGCGGACGGTTGACGAACACGTCATTTGTCGAATGGTCGATGTAGACGACTGCCTCTCGAATCGAATCAAGAATTCGCTCCGTCTTGCCTTTCTCCCGTTTCATCTCTTCAAATAGACGCATCCGTAAGAGAGAAAGTGAGAGTTGACGAGCGAATGACATGATGTCACCCATTTGTGTTTGGGTGAAGCGATCTTTGTATCGGACCAGATAGATGAACGCGATGATTGAATCATCTGTCGGGTCATGGACCGGTACCGCCGTCTCAAACATATAGTACGGATACGGGAGCGGATGGTCGCTTGCGACTTGTTTCGACGAATGTACCGTCGTCTTCAATGTCATCGCGCGCGTCAATACGGAATTTTCGCTATCGAGCAACTGACGAGACAACGTGTCGTTCAAACCATGACTCGTCACACGATACGTGCCGGACTCATCCACAAACACGAGTGCACCGACCTCCGAATCTGTAATCGTGACCAGTTTCTCGATGATTTCAGGATAGGCCGTAAGCGAATCGCGTGATGCCAACGTCTCCGTCAATTCATTCCGATACGCGAGATGTTGCTCGTTTTGTTGCGTCTGTTCTAAAATTTCTTCTAGTTCTTGTTGCTGTGCCTGCAATTCTTCTTGTTGGGCAATCAACTCTTCTTGTTGTGCTTGCAACTCATGGTTTTTTTCAATCAAGTGTCGTTCATTATCACGAAGTGTCTCGGCCATCTTATGGAACGATCGAGACATCGTCCCAATCTCATCTTCACGTTTCATCTGATCGCTCAAATCAACGATTTCCCCTTTTAACAAGCGGTTCGATGCGATGGAAAGTCGTGAAATCAAACGTGATTGACGGCGTAGGAACGGCTGGACAAACAATAAGATCAATACGGCGAACGAGGCGATGCTCATGATCCACAAGAATTGAAGCATATTGTTGTTCTGTCGCCATTCAGCGTAGACGGCCTCTTTTTCAGATGCCATCAACTCACGATATTCTCCGAGCGCAGACTCTACCTCATCAATCGGTCCGAGGATGTCGATTCCACGTTGCGGATTAAATTGGACGAGTCCTTGATCGATCAAGCGCTGAGCCGTCGGCAACTCGGCAATCGTTTGAGCATCGATAAACGTCTCTGTGACTTCCCCATCTTGTTGCGCTTGGGCATATTCATACGTCACCGGAATGATCACATCATAGTAAAAGTCGTGGAACTTTTGAAGATCTTCTGCGAACAATTCTCCTTGGCGCGTCTGGACTTGTGTTTTGAACCAATTGATTTCTTGTTGGAACTTCGCCTCATTCGCACGTGAACGTTCGAGCGATGCTGTGTCGCCGAACAAGAGATATCCTCGTGTATCATATTGGTCAGCCTGCCACTCATCCCAAAGCGTAGTCAAACGGTTAACGCGTTCATCGACCTGACGCAATCTCGCCTCGTTCGCCTCCAAACGGTTCTCGATATAGACATAAGTCAATGCCGATCCGACCAATGCAATGACGAGGAAGGAATAAAGGACGACCATGATGTCGCGTCCGAGTTTTTGTTTAAACCACCTTTTCACTTCACGATGCCTCCTATGATTTTGACGAGTTCAAGTGGGCTGAACGGTTTAGAAATGAAGTAGTCGACACCAATCTCGTTCGCGCAATCACGGTCAGATTGTTGGCTTTTCGCCGTCAACATCATCACTTTCGTCTCTTGTCGCCCTGGTAACTTCCGTACTTTTTCAATCACTTCAAGCCCTGTCATACCGGGCATCATATGATCCACAATGACCAAATCATATTCATTTTCTTCAATCAATCGATAGGCCTCAATTCCATCTTGTGCCTCGTCGATGTCATATCCTTCATCTTCTAATGTATCCATAACAAGCATGCGTAGCACTTCTTCGTCTTCCGCAAGTAAGATTTTAACCATAATTGTTCCTCCATTTTTTATCCCATTTTTTTATTTTAACGGATTTGTAATTGTTACACAAAATAAAAAGACGTACGAAACTCATCTCGTACGTCTTTTGCCTATTCACATTGCCCCAAAACCTGTATTCCAGTTATACGACTTCTTTTTCAGCGAACTGACTATTGTAAAGTTCTTCATAAAAACCACCAGCTTCAAGAAGCGATTCATGTGTTCCTTGCTCAATGACCCGACCTTGGTCCATAACCAAAATCAAATCCGCATCTTTGATGGTCGATAAACGGTGAGCGATGACGAAACTCGTCCGCCCATTCATCAACCGTTTCATCGCCTGTTGAATCAAAATCTCAGTACGCGTATCCACACTCGACGTTGCTTCGTCTAAAATCATAATCGGTGGGTTCGCCAATACTGCTCGCGCAATCGTCAGCAACTGTTTTTGACCTTGTGAAATGTTATTGGCCTCTTCATTCAACACGGTGTCGTATCCGTCTGGCAATGTTCGAATGAATGCATCCGCATGCGCCGTTTTCGCCGCGTTGACGATTTCCATCTCAGTCGCTCCCGTTTTCCCATAGGCGATGTTATCACGAATCGTCCCGTTGAATAGCCACGTGTCCTGTAAGACCATTCCAAACGTATGTCGCAAATCTTGTCTCGACATTTTACGCGAGTCTTTCCCATCGATGAATATCTCTCCACCGTTCAACTCATAAAAACGCATGAGTAGATTAATCAATGTCGTTTTGCCGGCGCCTGTCGGACCGACGATGGCCACCGTTTGGCCCGTCAACACATCGAGATTCATATCTTGAATGAGTAGGTCGTCACCGTATCCGAAATCGACATGACGGAACGTGACATTTCCTTCGGCACGTTCTAATTGATAGGTCGTCACATCTTTCACTTCTTCTTCTTCATCCAACAGTTCAAATACACGTTCCGCCGCGGCAACCGTCGACTGGACGATGTTCGCGATATTCGCTGTCTGGGTGATTGGTTGGGTGAACTGACGTGTATATGTGATAAACGCTTGAATGTCCCCGATGGAGATGCTGCGCTGCGTGACCAAAATACCGCCGACGACACTAATCAATACATAGCTGATGTTCCCGATGAACATCGTCATCGGCATGATGATTCCGGAAATGAATTGCGCTTTCCGTCCTGCATCGTAAAGCTCCTCATTCACATCGTCAAACTCACGCACAGCTGTCTCTTCCCGACCAAACGCTTTGACGACCGCGTGCCCTGTATACATTTCTTCCACATGGCCGTTCAGTCGTCCAAGGTGACGCTGTTGATCGGAAAAATATTGTTGCGACCGTTTCAAAATCGGACGAATCGCAAAAATCGTGAGCGGAAGGGACACAAGAGAGATGACCGTCAACAGAGGACTGATCGACAGCATCATAATCAAAATCCCAATGATAGTGACGATGGAAGTAATGAAAGACGTGACGCTCTGTTGAAGCGTACTCCCGATCAAGTCGATGTCGTTCGTCACCCGGCTCAATGTCTCCCCGTTCGAGCGTCCGTCATAATATTTGAGCGGAAGTCGTTCTAACTTTTTGTTCACGTCTTCTCGCAAATCATATACCGTTTTTTGGGCAACACCGGACATCAAATATTGTTGTACGTAGTTGAATAGACTACTGATGACGTAAAGACCCGCGAGGAGCGACAAAATTTGTCCGATTCTCGTGAAATCAATCTCCGCGCCCGGTACTCCCGTAAATTTCGCATACGCCCCTTCAAACAGTTCGGTGATGGCGATTCCCATGATTTTCGGACCGGCAATCATAAAGATCGTACTTAAAATCGCCGCGACGAACACAGCAATCAATGTGTTTCGACGTGGTTTCAAATAGGCAAGTAGACGACGGAACGTGACTTTAAATGCTTTTGGCTTTTCGCCCATCATCATCATATTTCCACCGCCTGGACCTCCTGGACCACCGTGTCCCCCATGAGTTTGTCGCGTGTTTGCTTGTTTCTCACTCATGCGATTTCCTCCTCAGACAATTGCGATTTCACGATTTCTTGATAGACCGCATTCGTCGCAAATAATTCCTCATGTGTCCCGATTCCTGCAACGGCTCCTTCTTCTAGAACGATGATTCGATCGGCGTCCATGATCGTACTGACACGTTGCGCAACAATCAGTACCGTCGCATCTTTCGTCTCTTCTTTCAATGCTTTGCGAAGAGCAGCATCCGTTTTAAAATCAAGTGCCGAGAAACTATCGTCAAACACATATAAATCTGGTTTTCGAACGAGTGCTCGCGCAATCGACAGACGTTGTTTTTGACCACCCGACACGTTTGACCCACCTTGTTCGATCACAGCCTCATATCTGTCTGGCATTCTCTCGATAAAGTCATTTGCCTGCGCGATGGAGGCGGCATGAGCGACCTCTTCCGCTGTTGCATCGGCCTTCCCATATCGAATGTTCTCCGCAATCGTACCTGTGAAGAGCAACGCTTTTTGAGGAACGAATCCAATTTTCAAACGAAGTTCTTCTTGAGGGACCGCTTGAACATCGACACCGTTCACTCGAATTGTCCCAGACGTCACGTCGTAAAATCTTGGAATCAAATTGACGAGTGTTGATTTACCAGACCCCGTACCTCCAATCACCGCTGTGACCTCCCCTGGTTTCGCCGAAAAACTCACATTGGATAATGCTGGTTCTTCAGCCCCCGGATAAAAGAAAGTGACGTGATCAAACTCGAGTGTTCCTTTCTCGATGTCCGCGGTCTTTGTCCCGTCATCAATCAGTGAGGGGGTCATCTCGAGCACCTCGTTGATCCGGTTGGCAGACACTGAGGCCCGAGGAACCATGATGAACATGACTGAGGCCATGACGAGTGCGAACATGATTTGCATGACGTATTGGATGAACGCCATTAAATCTCCGATTTCCATCGCACCGTTATCAATCCGAATCCCTCCGAACCAAATGACGCCGACAACCGTCAAGTTCATCACGAGCATCATGACCGGCATGAGGAACGCCATGATTTGGTTCACTTTGATTGAGACGTCCGTCAACCGTTCATTCGCCTCTGTCAATCGAACCTGTTCTTCTTTTTCACGGTTAAATGCCCGAATGACACGGATGCCCGTCAAATTTTCTCGGAGAACAAGATTGAGTCGATCCAATCGCTTCTGTACCTTTTTAAACAACGGCATCGCCTTCCAAAAAATGAGGAAAATCGAGAGGACGAGTACCGGCATGGCAGCAACAATGACAAGAGACAACTTTGCATCCTTCGAGGTCGCCATGATCAATCCGCCGACAAACATGATTGGCGCACTCACGACCATCCGTAGCATCATGATGATGACTTGCTGGACTTGCGTGATGTCGTTTGTCGTCCGGGTGATGAGTGAAGCCGTCCCGACACGATCGAACTCTTCAAGTGAGAAACGTTCCACATGATTGAACACGCGTCTTCGCAAATCACGACCAAATCCCATCGCCGCCTTTGAAGAATAAAAGCTGGCCACAACGGCAGCAAGGGCTCCAAGTCCCGTGACACCTAGCATGATTCCGCCCATTCGCCAAATGTAGCCGGTATCACCCGTCACGACTCCATTATCGATAATGTCCGCCATCAACGTCGGTAAAAATAAATCTGCTAACGACTGCGCGAACACAAACAATAAAACCATCAGAACAGCCCATTTATAAGTAACGAGACGTTTCAATAACTTAATCATGTCGACACACTCCTTCACAATCTGTGAACCCTTCATTCAATCCATCTGCAATATGTTGATGAGCTGTAAGCATATGTTGATACGTATCCTCATCGAGACGAGACAAAATTTGATTCAATTGATATTCCGTTCCTTCTTCTTGTTGCTCAATCTCTTCAATCAAACGTTTGCCCGATTGGTCAATCGTCAACACAACCTCTCGCCGATTATCCGGGTTGATATCTCGACGAATCAAACCCTTCTCCACGAGACCATCTAACGATTGACTTAACGTGCTCTTTGGCATTCTCGTTCGCTGAACCAATTCTTTTTGCGTAATCGCACCCTGTTCATTCAACATCATCAGACCGTGAAGTTGAGGCAATGTAAGATCGTTTTGTTGCGCCGTCTGATGCATGAGACGAATCAGGACACGTTGCACACGCCAAAATGATTGCATCATCTCCCGTGCTCGATTTGTATTTGTCTCGGTCATCCTCATTCACTCCTTTACCGTTCCGTATCGAATTGTTCTACATGGAACAATTCTTTATATAAAATAAATTACTCCTCTCCAACTTGATTGTCAACGAAATCGAATGTGAATGTGCACATAAGAAAAGAGCAATGTCATATAACTGACATCGCTCTTCATTTATTCACATTTATTTAGTCGACACGGTCACGATTTCTTGTAGATCAAGTGAGTAAATCAAAGTCCGCTCGACTTGGATATCCCAAATCGTCTCGATTGCCTCTCGATATAATTGTAATTGAATCGCATATCGCTCTCGTAATCGCTCATGTGCGTCTTCCCGAGAATCGGATAGATGCGTGACAGCATCCGATTTATAATCCAGGAGCACATACGAGTCCCCATCGAAATACAGACAATCGATAATCCCTTGGATCAAGACATGCTCATCCGTGAAGTGTCCATCCGGATTGACGCGTTCGGCCGGCACCGTGTAGGTGAAAGGTAGCTCTCGCCATGCCGTCCCGCGCTCTAGTGCATCGGCGAGCGCTTGACCAACTTCCGTTTGGAAAAACATCTCGATATCCGGGATGGCGAGGCGTGCTGTCTCTGCCTCGACCGGACTGAGCATCCCTTGCATTTCCCATTGATTGATTTGATCGACAATCGGTTGATTCGGATCAGCCAATTGGAAAATCAAGTGTAACGTCGTCCCGCGCTCCGCACCGGTCTGTTTGACTTGACGCCATTTCGGTTCGCGATAAGGAGTATCGATCGGACGTACCGGATCTTCGAAGGCGGCTTGTTCGAGTTGCATCGCCCGCTTCAGTTCGGTCACCGTCTGTTTCGCCGCCGTACGCACCGCATCCCGTGCTGGGTAGTCATAAGTCAAAGCCCGCTTAACGGCACGAATCGTTTCCTCTTCATTTTGAATGGGAAAATCGATTGCTTCAAATCGCTGGACGTGGTGCAACTGTGCCATCATCTCTTGAAGGGTCGCAATCTCCGCAAGGTCCGCTTCTCCGATGACACGGTAAACCCATGAAGTCGACTCTTGGAAAGTAGAGGGAACCGTGAAGCCGAATGATTCGATAAACGAAGCGGCACTCGGTAGGCGTAAGAGCGCCGGTGCAATCCAGTCGAGATACGTTTTTGCCTCTCGCCTCGCCTCACTCGCCAATCGATCTCCAGATTGACCGACCTGAAGCCACTGCTGAAGGTGTTTGAGTGGTTCGCCTACCGTTCCCACGAGAATCAATTTTTCTTTCGCTCGTGTCAGGGCCACATAAAGGACACGCATCTCTTCCGCTTTCATCGTCGCATCTAAATCTCGTCGAATCATCTCTTTCACGAACGTCTCCGATTTCGTACGTGTCACGACGTCAATCGCATCGAGTGAGATGCCGTACTGTTTGTGGAAAATGACACGTTGCATTTGATCGCGTTTATTAAATTGTTTTCCGAGTTGGGCAACAATCGTGACCGGAAACTCAAGTCCTTTCGACTTGTGCACGGTCATGATACGAACGACGTTTTCCTCGTCCCCGAGTGACCGCGCCTCTGACAAATCTTCACCAGTATCCTGTAGTCGGTCCATCACACGTAAGAAGCGATAAAGACCTCGATAGCCACTACGCTCATAGGCTAGGGCCCGGTCATAAAGTGCCTTCAAGTTTTCCTGCCGCCCTTTTCCTCCAGGTAATCCCCCTGAGAAGTCATAAAACCCGGTGTCATTGAATAATTGTTGAATCAATTCCGACAAGCTATGATTTCGTGCATAAGTACGCCAACGGGAGAGGCGGTCAAGCATGTCGCCACATTTTACGCCAAGCTCATCATCGTCATCCGCTTTCGCCTTGAGCGCCTCATAGAAAGAATCTTCTGATTCAAGTCGAATCCGTGCCAACTCGCTATCATCAAAACGGAACATCGGGGAGCGCAGCGCACCGGCAAGTGGGATGTCTTGAAGTGGATTATCAATCACTTTCAAAAGTGCCAGGATCATCCGAATCTCGGTCGCTTGAAAATACCCGCCATCCGAGTCGGTGTAGGCCGGAATATTGTACTGTGTCAAAATGTCCATCAATTGCTCCACACGTTCTTTTTTCGAACGTACGAGAATCACGATATCGCGATATTCACAGTTTCGGAGTTGACCAGTGGATTCATCCGTCACTTTAAACGGTTCGTCTCCCGATACGAGTTCTAAGATGCGAGTAGCGATCGCCCGTCCTTCTACTTCTTGCTTCGATAAATCACGACTCGCCCCATCGACTAAAATAAACTCAGGGTCCGCCGGAATCGGTTCATACTCACGTCCAGGAACAAGTTGGGCCGCCTCATCATATGCGATTTCGCCGACCTCTTCGTCCATGAGTTGGACGAACAAATCATTGATTCCGTAGAGGACTTCAGAACGACTTCGGAAATTTTGAGAGAGGTCGATCCGCTTCCCTGTGTTCGCCTGTCTAAAGCGCGTCGCCTTATCGATGAAGAGACCCGGTTCGGCATGGCGGAATCGATAAATCGATTGTTTGATGTCGCCCACCATAAATAAATTCCCGATTTCTTCTCGTTCATTCGCGACCAGATTGATGATCGTTTCTTGAATCTCGTTCGTATCTTGATATTCATCAACGAGTACCTCAGCGAAGCGTTCTTTATAAAGCGCCGCAACATCGGACGGTCCCCCATCTTGTCGTAAAATGGCGAGCGCATAATGTTCCAAGTCACTGAAGTCGACAAAAGCACGGTCGCGCTTCGCTTGCTCATAGGCTTTGCCGAACGCACGGACCGTTCGAACGAGGGTTTCAACGAGCGGTTGTTGCATCGAGACGCTTTCCAATAAGTCCGCCCCGCTGACTCGAGCCTGTTCCACCGCTGCCGTCAATTTTTTCTTCGCTTGGTCGTAAGCTGGTTTGAGGACCTCGTGGTAAATCTGGTGCTCCTCTTTTTTCGGAACAGCCTTCATCGTGCCAAACTTCATCGCACGAGCCGCCGTCTCGAGTTCACTCCAGACAATGGTCTCCCCTTCAAGCTGTTCGAACGGAAAAATCGCTTGCCGGATGTTTTCAGACTGTGGCTCATACCCGGCGACCCGAAGCTCCGCTTCAAGTTTCCGAAGATCTCGTACGGCTTTTTCGATGTCATGCCACAGCATCTGTCCAAACTCAATCAAGATTGCTTCCTCATCAGGATCTTCTCCGAACGTATACATGGACACGAGTTTGTCTAAATAAGCATCAGGATTTGGGAGAGTGCGCGCATAGTGGTATAAACCAAGAATCAAATCCTCGATTTCACTGTCACCCCGGTCTGACGTATACGCATCGACAAGAGCGAAGAAATCGGTATCCTGTTTCCCGTACTCTTCCTCAAGCACTTCTTCTAAGACATCATCCTGCAACAGGACGAGGTCCCGTTCTTCCGCAATCTTAAACGCCGGATCCAAATCTAATAGGTAGTAGTTCTCACGAATCACCTCTAAACAGAATGAATGGATGGTCGTAATGAGTGCGCGGTTCAACATTTGCCGCTGTTTTCGGACATATTCATTTGTCGGGTCGTCGCGTAACGCCTCTTCAAGTGCCTTTGCGATTCGTCGTTTCATCTCTGCCGCTGCCGCATTCGTAAAGGTGACGACGAGCATCCGGTCTGCCGTGAGTTCATCCGTTTCATCAAGCAATCGACTAGACAACCGCTCGACAAGGACTGCTGTCTTTCCGGACCCTGCCGCAGCCGAGACGAGCACGTGACTTCCTCTCGCTTCAATCGCGGCGAACTGATCATTCGTCCATTTCACGGTCATCGCCTCCTAACTCCTGAAATACCTCTTCTTTCTCAAGCTTCTTCAATTTACGTGGCGCATTCGAGAGCGCTTCGTCAAAATGACAGACACTCTGATACGGACACGTCTGACATGGGCGCCGTTCTTTATATTCATAAGGTTCAACGTCAATTTTTCCTTTGTACATCTCCTCGGCACTCGCTTTAACGACGTCGAACGCATGATCCATCAACTGTTCGAGCTGAGGAGGGGTCACAATCTTCTTCAAGGTGTTGGCGTCAGGGGTTCCATCTTTTTTATATTTGACCGGGATGACAATCGATTTTTTAGATGTGCCTTTCGCCGAGCGGTCCATCATCTCTAAAATTTCGGGGTCATCTACTAATAGCCCTTGCATCTGGTATGACTCCAATACTTTTTGACGCGTCTCTTCTTCAGAACCAGCAGGTGGAACGAGTGGTCGGTGCACGTGGAAATAGAGCGCCGCAGCAGGTGCCACGTTCTCTTTTGTCCACACCTCTGCCTGCTCAATCAATACCTTCAAATAGATGAGCATCTGCATCGCCAGACCGTAATAAATTTCTGCAAAGTCGACTTCACGTTTACTCGACTTATAGTCGACGATTCGGACGTATAGCTGGTCGTGGACCATCGCAGTGTCCACACGGTCGATTCGACCGACCAGTTCACAGGTCGCCCCGTTCGATAAAGTGAACGAAACGGGTGGAATTTGTCCGCTACCGAACGCGAGTTCAAACGCTTCCGGGTCAAAGCCGTCTCGTTTTGATTGTTCAATCAACACTTCTGCCGTCTTACTAACGACGTCCGTCAATTTTTTCTTTAAGTAGGCGTAACGATTCGAACTCATCAAGATGGCATGCTGAATCTCTGGGGTCACGAGTTCGACCGCCTGCTCCGCTAAATTGGAACACTCGTCCGGGGTGACATCTCGCCACTCCTTTCCGTCCATCTTCACCGTCTGCGACATATGTTCGATGGTCCGGTGGTATAGATTCCCGATATCCGGGGCCTCGAGCCGGTACAATCGTCGTTCCTTCAGACGCAAGCCATAACTTGCGAAATGTTTGAACGGACAGGCTTGGAACGTCTCAAGGCGGGAGACACTCGCCCGAATCGACGGAGTATATAAGGATTTTGCGACACGATCGTCCAACGATTCCGGGATGTTTTGATAGAAGAGTGCGCTCGTCAACAACTGGAGACGTTCCCGTCCATCTGGATGCTTCAACAGTTCATTGTAGACAGCAAACCACATGTCTTGAATCGGATAATGACGACTCAACCGCTGAAGTTCAAGTGCCGTTACCGCCGCCGTCTGGTTCACATTCGTCAAGAAGGCGAATTGATCACGCGGTCGGTGCTCACCTGCTTCAGCAAAATGAGTCTTGATGACATTTTTGTGAAGTCGCGCCTTCAAGTCAGCGATAAAGCGCGCCGGTTGAACGGCTTTCCCCGTTCTGTCTACTAGGGCATAGCTAATGTATAGCCGCTCGCTCGGCGCTGTCACAGCTTTGTATAAGTAATATGTTTCATCATCGAACAAATGCTCTGTCGCCTTGCCGGCACGAAGTCCATTCTCATGCATGAAATCCAAATCTTGATCGGTCAACAGTTTCGACTGGGTCGTGACAAGAGGAATTTGATCTTCATTCGCCCCGAGCAGGAAGACAACTTTCTTATCAATCAATCGACCACGCACATAATCCGTTATCGTCAATTGATCAAGCGAAGGTGGAATGAGCGCATAACGAAGACTATCTAGCCCGGTGTCCATCATCTGTAGGAACAAGTCCGTCGACAACGTCTCTTCCGGAGCTGCGGCTTCTAACTGTTCGAGCAAGTGCAAGACCGCGTCCCATACTTGAGTATGCTCACGCGCTTCGAGTAGTTCCGCCTCTTCAATCGCCTCATCACGCCAGTGCGTCAAACAGTCTGATACACCGACACGCTCTAAAAAGGCATACATGGCGTGCGTATAAGCCTGCATCGTCTTCGCCTGTTTCAAATCCGATAGCAACGGATCGAACGTTTCGATGACACGCTCCCGCGATCGATTCAGCTCAGCCTCAATATCGAGTTCTTCGCTCGTGAGTCGCGCTTCTTCCCCGGAACGACGGCGCAATTGCCATTCGTCATGCCAATGGTAATGTTTGATTCCCCGCTCGATGACGAACGCTTCAAGCCGGTCAACCGACGTACGACGATGCACCGGATCAAGGACGACGAGTTCTGTTTTCAGGGCACGGAACACGGACTCTTCTCGGTATCCACGTAAAGCAATCTCAATCGTCGCTTTCAACAGTTCGACGAGCGGATGGTCAAGCATCGGTTGCCGTTCATCAAGGAAGTATGGCAGTCCCATCTTTTGGAGCGCCTGAGATGCCAAATCACCATATTCATCGAGTGAGCGTGACACGAGCGCAATATCCCGATAACGATACCCTTCTTCACGTGTCAGACGGATGACTTCTCGAACCGCCGCCTCCACCTCGACGGTCCGGTCGACTGCGGCATGTAAATCAATCCGGTTCTCTGAACCAGTGTAAGGTTCCGCCGTCAATTGGTCGAATGTGGCCTCAAGGTAACGGAGACTCGGATGCGTGTACCGATAGACGGTATCATACAGCTCGTCTCGAGAAGGAATCTGCCGTTCTGCCAACAGTTCTTTGAAACGCATGAGCGTCCGCTGCGTCGGTCCAAACAATGGATTGAGGCGATACAAGAAGACAGGATCGATTGTCAGCAACACATCGACATCGACCTTCTCTGCGAGTGCGACGAGCACCGCCAACTCCTGCTCTGAAAACTCGTTGAATCCGTCCACATAGACACGTACATCCGTCAAATCTGTCTCCGGAATGATTTGCAACATGACGTTGAAATAGTCTTCTGTATGGAGTGACTTGCCTTCCGTCATCTTTAAAAATCCTTCATAGATGATGGAAAGGTCTTGTAGCTTCAGAGCACGGTGCTGCGCCTGTTCGCTTAACCGTAATAAATGTTCCGGTTCAACAAGCCCTCGCTTCAACATCGAGATCAATTGGTTCAATTCTTCATAAAATCCGAACTGATTCATCGTACGGCGGAACAAGGTTAATCGTTCTTCGCTCATCTCGACGACCCTCCGTAACAACAAATGGGTCCCCGTCTGGTCTAAGAATTGATCTGTCGCTACGCCGGCATCCCGCATCATCAAAAAGGCGAGACGGCGCATCGAAAGGACTTGAATGCGCGTCGAGCCATGCAAACCATCGACTGTCGCCATTTTCTTTTCCATCTCAAACGACATTTGGTCCGGTACAATCATATAAATCGTCGGTCCGCTCGGATTTTGTTTCAGTTCTTGAATGACCTCATGGATCATTTGTTCACTTTTTCCCGTCCCCGATCGACCAACGTGAAAGGTCACTGTCATTTTAGCGAACACTCCTTCCCTTTTTTCTTCATTATGAACCATCCCTAAGCATTTGTAGAGGGAAACCTCTTCTGTACCTTATTCAAAAAAGTAGCAGCCTACATCATTCCCTTTTTCGATTGAAATCGATTAGACTGAACGTATGAGGGGGGATGTATGTGAGTGCCTATGAACAATTTGGAGGCGAACGTGGTGTACAACAACTCGTTGACGCGTTTTATGACCTCGTCTATGCCGACCCAATTTTACTTCCACTATTTCCGGAAGATCAAGATCGAGTCAAACAGCACCAATTTGAATTTTTAACACAGTTGCTCGGCGGTCCAAAGTTGTATTCTGAACGTCGTGGCGGTGGAAACTTGGCGATGATTCATCATGAGCATCCCATTTCCGAGACACATGCCGGCCATTGGCTTGGATGTATGGAACAGGCGCTCAAGACCGTGGATGCCCCGGAATCGATCAAGCGTCAGCTATTTCAACGGTTGATCATGTCATCTTCGAATGTCGTCCGTGTTTGTTCGCATCATTTTGAGTAGTCACAACTATAAAAAGTGGGTATGATAGGAAAGTAAGCAAAGGAGGTCGTTTCACATGACAGAAGAAGAAAAAAAAGAAGTCGTCTCATCTGAGGAAGAGACGGAAGAAAAAGAAGAAACGGTAGTCCTCGCCGACGCGCTTGATGAAGCTAATGAAGCTGCTGAAGCAGAAGAAGATGAGGACGATGATGAGGATCAGCCCGAAGAGAAGAACATGGACCACATCAAAGGCGTCTTCAACTACGATCATGAAAATGGTCGTGAATACCGTGTCGTCTTTTACAACGATCGCAAAAACTTAGTGTTCCGTGAACTCGGTAACGGCAAGGTTGAATTTGTCGGCCGCTTCTCGGATGATGCATACGATGAAGAGAATGAAGCAGAAATGCGTGAACTCGGTCAACGTGAACTCGAGCGCATCCTCGCTGAACGCTTCAACTAAAAAAATCGCCGAAATTTCGGCGATTTTTTTAGTTCTTCTTATTCCGCTTCTTTTTGCGAAGTGCATAGGCGACACCGGCAATCCCACCGACGACCGCGAGTCCAGCAACGACCGGAACGAGAACACGTTTCGTTGGAATCATCTCTTTCACACGTTCATATGGTGTTGGTGTCGAGAACTCTAATTGTACGGCTGTATCGCCGTGTCCATGCGCCCGCGCTTTGCGTGATGCATCCGTGACGACCACACGTCCCGTTGCCCAGCGACGATTGCCGTATTCGTCTACGTACGGACGACGTACACGTTTCACATCACGTACCACCTTCCCACGTGCGCGATCTGGTCGAACGACGCGTTCACTCGACCACGAACGGCTCCCGGTCACACTGTACGCTGGTCGTACTTTGCGGCGATTGAGCCAAGTATATGAATCGTTCATCTTCAATTCCCTCCCATACTGTTCAAAACCTCTCTTCTAATTATACCCATACAACATCACCCAAAACATGTGACAAATGGTTCAAAAAAAGATGTGACACCATACGGCATCACATCTTCAAGCTAAATCATTCTGTAAACGGTTTGTCCTTATGACGACGTTTCGCCAAAATCAGGTAGTACGCCGGAACAAGAACGAGAGTCAATACAGTCGAGAATAGAATACCCGATACGATGCCGATCGCAAGCGGTTTGAAGAGCGGGTCTTCCCCAAGTGCGACTGGTAAGAGGGCAACGACTGCCGTGAGCGCCGTCAAGAGAATCGGACGAATCCGAGCGCGCCCTGCTTCGTAAACGGCGGTCGTGACCGGTAATCCTTCACGAATGCGTTGTTCGATAAACTCGAACAGGACGACTGCGTTCCGGACGACGATTCCCGCAAGCGAGACCATCCCCATCGATGCCATGAAACTGAACGGTGTCTGAGTCACGAACAATCCGACGACCGCTCCAGCGATCGCGAGATAGATTGTGAACAAGACGAGTAATGGCAACGAGAGTGAGTTGAACTGGAATGCGATGATCAAGTAAATCAAGAATAAGACGACGACGAACAATGTCGCAAGCTCTAAGAAGAACTCGTTCTGCGTGTCGCTCGCACCGGACTGGTCGAACGTAATCCCTTCATCCTCTAACCCCGACTTCGCATCATCCAACACCTGCTCGACATCTTGTTTAAATGTCTCTTCATCCATGTCTTCGCTCGCATAGATTTGGAGTGTGACCGAACGCTCCCCATTCTCACGAGGAATCTGCTGAATTTGTTCTGTTGTCGTTTCCGTCACGAACGTACTAAGTGGGGCAACGGGCGGACCTGCTTCTGTTTGGACAGGAATTAAAATCTCGTCAAGGGCGAGTGCTTCGCGGTTCGCCTCTGCATCAATGACGATTTTCACGTCACGCTGTTCCACTCCGTCATCGAATGTACCAATTGGAACACCGTCTGTGACGAGACGAATTTGGTCACTGATTGTTTTTGCCGTCACGCCAGCCCGTGCCATTTCCTCACGATTTAATTCGTATGTGAGTGTTTGGAACGGTTCTTTAATATTATCGAGGACGATGGCCCCGTCAATTTCTTCAAGGTCGGCTTTCACTTGGTCACGTGCAGCCACGAGTTGATCAATCGTCTCGCTGCGCATCGTGAATTCGACAGGTGCGGATGCCGGCGGTCCTTGTTGTTGCGTATCTAAGAAAATTTCGGCGTCCGGATAGTCTTCACGCAACACGTTCGTATACTTATCAATCAATTCGATGGCATCGATTGATTCGTTGTCGACACGAACGACCACTTGCCCCGTGTTTTCACCAGACTGATCGAGTCCACCCGTGAATAAACCAGGGAGACCGCCTCCAGCGAAGACGGATGTTTCCACGACACCCTCTTCTTCTTTAAATCTCGCTTCAATTTCTTCAAGACGTGTCTCTGTCTCTTCCAAATCCGTTTGAACGGGGAAGGTCACACTCGTCACGACTTCCGGACGGTTCGCGGCTGGGAAGAACTCAAACGGCGTGAGTAAAATCAAACCGTACAATGCCGTCGTGATGACAAATCCGACAATTCCAAACGTCCACGGACGCTTCGCGACACTCGGTAAGAGGCGGTCGGCGTAGAAATTACTGAGTCGATTGAGCGGTCCGCCGAGCCAACCTGGTTCACGTTTTGATACTTTCACTTCTTTACGATTCAAACGATACTGCGCAATCGGTACGAGCGTCAAACTGATGACCATCGAGGCCAAGACAGAGAGGGCTAGAACCGTCGGCAAGGCGCGAATGAAGTTACCGTTTGCGCCCGATAGCAAGGTGAGCGGAAGGAAAGCAAAGACGACCGCGAGTGTCGACGTGACAATCGAGCCCCATACCTCTTTCGTTCCTCGGACTGCTCCAAGCATCGCCGAGTCTCCGTTACGATAACGTCGTAAGATGTTGTCATTGACGACAATCGCATCATCAACCAAGATCCCTAAGGCGATGATTGCCCCGATAATCGAGATTTGGTTCAAATCGACCCCGGTGAACTGTAACGGGATCAAGGCGATCAAGAATGACAACGGAATTGCCAGACTGACGATAATCGAGCCAGAGAATGTTAGACCAATCGTCGTCACGGCAATGACGGCAATGATGGCGATAATGAACTCGCGTGTCAATGACGAGAAAATCGCATCGACGGCTTTTGCCTGCTCATAATATGGAACGAGTTCAAAACCGTCTAAGTCTCCAAGACCATCTTCGACTACCTCGTTGACACGGTCTTGCATCGTTGGAATATCCAAGCCTGATTCAATCGGAACTGTGATCGAAACAGCCGGCTTTCCGTCTAATGAAACGAGATCGGTTTCACTTTTCGCTGTCTCTTCGACCGTCCCGACATCTGCTAGTAAGACCGGTTCCCCATTGAATGAGCCGACGATGACTTGCTCCATATCGTCTACATTCGTCAAGTTATCGATTGCCAGTTGATAAATCCCCTCTTCAGTCGATTGACGGCCGAGCGGTGTCGTCTTGTATTCTTCGTTAATGGCCGTTAACACATCAGGAAAGGCAAGTTGACGTGAACTCAGCTCTTCCGAGTCAAGTGACACGACATACTCCTGCTCTGGTAACCCTTTGATCGTGACTCCCGTCACGCCATCCGTTCGCAAAAGTTTCGACTCTAATTGTTCGATGTCTGATCGAACATCCTCAAATGATCCACGATCGTCTGCTGTCAATAAATACGATGCGACAGGTAACTGCCCGAGTGAATCATTGACCGTTGGCGCAAGCGCGTTTTCAGGAAGTTTAGGCGTCGCATCCGACAACGCTTGTCGAACGTTCGCCTGAAACTCTTCCTGGTCGGTGCCGTCCGCGTATTCGACCGTGATGTTCGAGAACTCTGAAGCCGAGATCGACGTCACGTTCTCTACTCCTTCTAAACTACGTAGTTCCTCTTCTAACACGCCGGTAACATTCCGTTCAACCGTTTCCGCTGTCGCACCAGGATACGGTGTTTGAACGAGTACGATATTGATCCCGGTTTCCGGAATCTCACGTTTAGGGAGCTGGAAGAACGTCAGCACACCCACGACGATTGCGACGAGAAGAAACACGATAACCAGTTTCCCTCGCTCAATCATTTTTTCAAAAAACATAAAAACCCCTCGCTTTCGGAAGATGTGCAAATACACATATGATATCTCTTCTTCATCATAGAGGGGTTTGTCATTGAATTCAATCCTTAAGCGTGTTGCAATGTGCTGTCATGGAAACGTTTTTGAAAAGCGTACGATAATTCGATTGACCGTTGTTTTTGTCTCGACACGGTATGATCAGATACGTGAACCTTGACCGATTCCCCCGTCAAAAACTGAATGAGAGTCTCTTTTCCGTCTTTCTTGATGGCCGTCACGTGTTGAAAGTTGATCCACGCACAATCTGGACTTTCTTTGGCAATCGTCGGAAAGAAGACGGCATCCGCATGCCAATCCATGACGACCGGTGTCTTTCGATGTGGTCCGAGGACGTGTCGCGCTGCCTCGATTCGACCTTGAATGCTCGACCCGTAGTATAGACACGCGTGTTCTAATAAGTCGATTGGCGACCCTTTTACTCGCATGACGCCTTCTGGTTGATACACAAGTGTTTCCGCTTCGCCAAACTCGTTAAATACAGGAATTAAAGCTCTCGTTTCATTGGTCAATCTGCTCATCTTTTCATCCCCCATAACGTATGTAATGACTTACATGTCATTCATACCAGGATTCGATGCGCCTCGCAAATCGGCTTTTGTCTATTTCCCATGAAAAAACCAGCCGTTTCCTGGCTGGTTTTGAAAATCAAGCATTCGAATTTAAAGGTTGGTTCGACTTGAGTCGGGGAAAGTAAAATCGCACTGCTGTTCCGTCTCCTGTATTTCGTAGAGACACTTCCCCTGTGTGAAGTGTCACAATTCGCTGCACGATGAACAGACCGAGTCCGAACTTCCCTTGCTTCCCTCGAGAGAATTGGTGGAACAAGTCTAGACTCTCATCAACTGGCGGTCCGTCGTTAAAGATGGTGATTTCAACGCCAGCGTCATCTTGGTGGAGGTCGATGCGAATGCAAGATTCCGCGTAACGGAGTGCATTGTCGAGCACGTTCTCAAATGCGACCCGGATCTGTTCCCCGTCTCCAAGCATCTCGCCGCCTTCGCCATTGATTTCCCAATCGAGCTGGCCTCTAAGTTTGAAGCGCGCGACGAGCAGTTCCATCAACTTGTCGAGATTAATTGGTTCAAGTTTCATTTCTTGTCCCTTGAAATATTCAAGTTTTGTGACGTACAACAAATCGACGACTTTCTTTTCGAGTCGAGACGCTTCCTCATCAATGACCTCGGCAGAACCTTTCAAGTCTCCTGTCGGATAAATACCGTCCCCAATCGATTGGGCATATCCTCGAATGACCATGATCGGTGTCTTTAAGTCATGCGATATGTTTTGAAGCAACGCTTGTTGTGCCAAATCCTGCTCTTTTAATTCCTTACGCATGGCATCAATCGAATGGGCCAACTGACCGAGTTCATCTTGACGATCTAATGGTAAAGCGGTCTCCCACTGTCGATTCGAAATCTTCTCAACGGCCCGTTCCATCTCCACAATCGGTTTCGTCAGTTGACGCGACATCAATAAAGCTGGAATCAGTGACAAGAGGCTGATGATGCCAATCAGAATCGAGATTCGCCAGTATAATGTCGACACCAACTCACGACGATAGGCATCCCAAGCGTAGGAGGCCTGATACACAATCGTTCCATCGTACTCATTTTGACGAATGATGTAATAGACGTCTTCCCCATCAATTGTCGTCTGATACCGCTCGACCTGACCACTTTGATTTAACGCTTCCTGATACATGCGGTTCGTCAATTCAAGCGGGGCCGATCCGTAGATGATCCGTCCGTTCGGGAGAAAGATCAATTGGTTGACCGAACGGGACTCCTGTTGGCGTCGGTCATACTCAATCGGGTTTTGGGGATAGTTCTCTAACTCATTCGTGTTCCCTAAATAATAGTCCACATCTCGTAACGTCTCATACACTTGTTCATCGATGAACTGGGTGATGGATGAACGGACCGTAATCAAGATCATGAGCGCAAGCGTCACGATGATGAGTAAGATGAGCACCCAAATCTTCCACATGAGACGTTTCGGTTTAAGCGCGTGCATCATGGTCTGACGAGACGGTAGCCGATACCGTAAAGCGTTTCGAGCTCAAGGCGATGCAATTTCTTTCGGACACGACGCACCAAGTCATCGACGACGCGGTCCGATCCGAAATAATCATTCCCCCAAACACCTTCTAAAATTTGCTCACGCGACAACGCGGAGCCCGGATGTTCAAGGAAGAGTAGCAGTAAATCAAATTCTTTCGAAGTCAAATCGATTTCTTCATCTCCGTGCTTGATCAGACGTTTATCCGGATAAATGGTGTACTCTCCGTATTCGATATGCTCGTTCGACTTCGAACCGTAGACACGATCAATCAATTTTTTGACACGGATGACAAGTTCCCTTGGAAGGAACGGTTTGGCGATGTAGTCATCCGAACCCATCTCGAGTCCGATGATTTTGTCGATATCCTCATCGCGCGCCGAGATGAAAATCGTCGGCGTATTCGCATTGACGGCTTTGATTTGTTTCAACAATTGAAAGCCATCCAGGTCTGGCAACATGATATCGAGCACCCACAAATCCGGTTGATCTGGAATCGCTTCTTGTGCAGATGTCCCATCCGCAAATGAGCGAACGTTGTATCCTTCCTGTTCTAGATACGTGACGAGCATTTTATTTAAGTTTGCTTCATCGTCGACTAAGTAGATTGTATACATTCAAGTCACCTCAACACGTTTTTTCTCATCATATCAAACAATTGTCGTGAAATGATGGGAAAGAAATGAAGTCAAAGAAAAAAGAAGGCAACGAAATCGCACCTTCTTCAGCGTACTGAATTTGTTCGTAACTGTTGCGTCAAAAATGCCGCGCCCCCACTAATCATCGCCAACACTCCACTGATCATGATCATTTCCATGATGTCCGCCTCCCGTTGATACCGATTCTCATTATCAACTTAAATATAGCACATATCCTATTCATTGAATACCACAAAAAAAGTCCCGATTTCACTCGGGACTTACCATGATTATGCTTTTACGTCGTATCCTTGTTCTTCGACTGCTTCCACCATCGTCTCAAGTGAGACAGAGTCTTGATGAATCACGTCGACTCGATGCTCTTGAAGCGATACCGTCGCTGATTCGACACCATTCAATTCATTTAATGCTCCTTCAACGGCAGCTTTGCAATGATTACATGTCATACCTTCTACGGTTAACGTTGTTTCTTTCATGATGATGATCCTCCTTGTGTTTTTAATCGTAATGCGTTCAAGACGACAGACACCGAACTGAACGCCATCGCTGCTCCAGCAATCCATGGGGCAAGTAACCCTGCTGCAGCGACCGGGATACCAAGACTATTATAGGCAAGGGCCCAGAACAAGTTTTGACGAATGTTCTTCATCGTCAAACGACTCATATTCATCGCTCGACTCACGCCTTCAATGTCTTGCCCTACAATTGTAACATCTGCCGCCTCGAGTGCGACATCCGTACCACTCCCGAATGCGATCCCAACGTCCGCCACCGCAAGTGCCGGGGCATCGTTCATGCCGTCCCCTACCATGGCAACGCGACCGGATTGTTTTAAGCGTTCGATTTGGTCCGCCTTTTCAACCGGAAGGACTTCGGCAATCACTTGATGATGAGGGATGCCAAGTTCGTCGGCAATCGCGTAGGCGACTTCTTTCCGGTCACCCGTCAAGACGTACACGTCACGCGTTTGACTAAGGGCTTGCACGACTTCACGACTTTTCGGTTTCAATTGATCTTGTAGCCCGAACGCCGCGACAATCCCGCTCTCATCCGCAACGTAGACCGGGGTCATCGCCCCCATCGACCAATCTGGCAAGTTGTATCCGAGCTCTTCCATCATTCGAACAGACCCGATGATGAGTTCTTTCCCATCCACGACCGCTTTGACTCCTCGTCCGGCTAACTCTTCCACTTTCGTCACGACACCGTCGCCGACTTCCCGACCGATGGCAGCTGCCAAAGGATGCGTCGATTGCCGTTCTGCCATGACGGCACGGCGGAGCATCGCTTCATCTCCGAACGTTTCCACCACTTCCGGTGTCCCATTCGTCAATGTCCCTGTCTTATCAAAAACAACGATGTTTGATTCATTGAGTGATTCGAGTTGTCCCCCACCTTTGAACAACACACCTTGCTCTGCCGCTCGTCCCGTTCCGACCATAATCGATGTCGGCGTTGCCAAACCAAGGGCACACGGACAAGCGATGACAAGTACGGCAATCGATGCTCGAATGGCCGTATCGATATCATTTAACAGGAATGCCCAGACCACGAACGTGACAACACTGATGGCTACGACAATCGGCACGAAGACACCCGAGATGCGGTCAGCCTGACGTTGAATCGGCGCCTTATCCGTTTGTGCCTGTTCGACGACACGTACGATTTGAGCGAGCATCGTCTCTTTCCCGACTCGTTCCGCACGCATGAGAATACGATGGGACTGATTGATCGTTCCGCCGACGACTTCGGCGTCGACCGTCTTCTCCGCTGGAATCGATTCTCCTGTCAACATCGATTCATCGATGACTGTCTCTCCCTCAATGATCCGTCCATCGACCGGAATTTTCTCTCCCGGACGCACGACGAGGACGTCTCCTACTTTGACGAGTTCGACAGCGACAGACCGTTCTTCACCATCAACGAACAGGATGGCTTCTTTCGCCTGAAGCGACAAGAGTGATTTCAACGCATCGGTCGTCTTCTCTTTCGCTCGTCCTTCTAACCACTTCCCAAGTAAGACGAGCGTGATGAGGACGGCACTCGTCTCAAAATAGAGATGTGGATTCATCGGGTGCACAATCATTTCAAAAATGGAATAGAAGTATGCGGCCGATGTCCCCGTCGCGACGAGCACGTCCATGTTCGCCGAACCGCTCTTCAAGCTCTTATATGCCCCTTGATAAAACTGCGCCCCAATCCAAAACTGAACGGGGGTCGCCAGGGCGAATTGCCACCATGGGTTCATCAGCCATGGTGCATGAAATCCGAGTCCCGGGATATGCGTCAACATGACGAGGATTAATGGGGCCGACAACAGTGCAGAGATGATGACCTTCCGCTGTAATGGACGTAAGTCATGCGGCGGCGCCATCTCTACTTTCGGCTCGGCCCCGTATCCGATTTTCTCAATCCGCGCAATCAGCTCTTCTTCTGTAATGCCTTCATCGACACGAATGGTCGCCGTCTCAAGCGGAAGGTTGACCGTCGCTTCCACTCCGTCCATCTTATTCAATACTTTTTCAATTCGTGCCGAACAAGCCGCACAGGTCATTCCTTGTATGGATAACTCAACGGTTTTCATGACATCCCTCCTTATTTTTTGATGCGGCTGACGATCGTCATCAACTCATCAATGTAAGGTTCCATGTTTTCCGTCTCGCTTGCGTGAACCAAACACTTGCGCATATGACGCTCTAACAGTTGCATCTCGACTTGCTTCAGAGCGGCCTGAATGGCTGACGTCTGAGTCAAAATATCGACACAATAGCGGTCGTTCTCGACCATCTTTTGAATCCCTCGGACTTGTCCTTCGATTCGTTTTAGACGTTTCCCGAGTGCCTCCCGTTCGGCATCATCACGCGGAACGAGTGGTTGGTCATGCATAAATTCATCCATGTTGATCACCTCACCACTAATATACCCCTACCCCGTAACAGTGTCAAACGAAAAGGTAAAAAAGGAACGACTCGTAGTCGCCCCTCTCTACTCAACTATTTTGAAACGCTTCGCTCTTCAAGACCGTTCGTAAAATCTTTCCAGTCGTGTTTCGCGGAAGTTCCTCGATAATCTCAATATAAGTCGGCTGCTTATATTTCGCTAACTTTGTTTGTGTATATGCACGGATCTCTTCTTTCGTGACACCGTCATGTTTCGTGACAACGAATGCCTTCACCGCTTCTCCTTGCTCCGCATCCGGTACACCGATGACGGCAGCTTCGACGATATCCGGATGTTGATACAATACTTCCTCTACCTCACGAGGGTATACGTTATATCCCCCGACGATGACCATATCCTTCTTCCGGTCGACGATATAGAAGTAACCATCCTCGTCACGTCGAGCCAAATCGCCCGTATAGAGCCATCCGTCCCGAAGTGTCATCATCGTTTCTTCCGGTAATTTGTAATACCCTTTCATGACGTTCGGGCCTCGTACAATCAACTCTCCGACTTCACCGACGCCGACTTCTTCCCCAAGCTCGTCGACGACTTTATTTTCGACATGAACGATGGAAGGGCCGATTGACCCGGCTTTACGCTCGCCATGGAGCGGGTTGAAGCAGGTGACCGGTGACGCCTCCGACAGACCGTATCCTTCAAGAATCTTGCACTCGAACATCTGCTCAAACGACTCGAGCAATTGAACCGGTAAGCTTGCTCCGCCTGAGACGAACACGCGAACATGCTTCAATGCAGACGTGTAGGCCGGTACTTTCATTGCCGTCTGTAACAAGAAATTGTACATCGTCGGCACACCGGCAAATAACGTCACACGGTGCTTTGGTACTAGATCGAACACATCTTGTGGTGAGAACTTCGGTAAGATGACAATCGTCGCCCCTCGAAGGAGTGGTGCATTGACGATGACCGTCAAACAGAAGACGTGGAACATCGGCAATGCCGCCAATGCCTTATCCTCTGGAGTGATGTCTAAATACTCTCCGATTGAATGTGCGTTTGAGAACAAGTTTCGATGGGTGAGCAGAGCCCCTTTCGGTTTTCCGGTCGTCCCACTCGTATAGAGGATGACGGCAACTTCATCCTCGTCGACTTCGATGAACGTTCCTTCTGTTTCGGCAAACGCTTCTGCGAATGGGATGAATTCAATCGTCCCTTCCCGCTTCAATGCTGGAACATCGGCATATGGAACGGAAATCACGAGTTTTAAGTGAGGCAACTTCGTGAGTGCCGCTTCCGCCTGCGCGACGAGCGGTGATAAGCCAACAATCCCTTTTACATCCCCATCAAGCAGAATGTAGGCCATTTCATCAGGCGTGTATGTAGGGTTGATCGGAATGACGACCCCTCCACGTGACAACACAGCGAAATATGCAATCAGGAACGCAGGGCTGTTTCCGAGAACGAGAGCGACGTGATCGCCTTGTCCAATCCCTTTTTGCTCAAGCGTCGACGCCATCGCCTTGACTTGCCCATAAAACTGTCCGTAACTCACCGTGTCTTCCCCAAACACATACGCTGCTTTCTGCGGGTGAGCCATCACTACTTCTTGTAGTGACTTGACTAAGTTTGCCATGGTAATCCCCCTTTAAATGAATGATGATTCACTTTTGAGCCATAAAAAAGAGCACGTTGTCCGCGCTCTTTTCAATTACTTCTATTGTACATGAAATGTTTCAATAAGAAAACGCTTCCAAAAAATTCGCCTGTAAGTGGAACAATCCGGCGCGACTTTTCACGTGTACGAGCGCTTGAAGGGATTCATCATCCATGAGCAAATCATCAATCAGTTTATGATAGCTTTGTTTCTTTGATTCATTCGTAGCCGTAATTAATAATATCGCTTTCGCTTGAATCGTTTCTCCCGTGATGGTTTTTACTTTACACGTGTTCAGCAGATGAAGAAGAGAAATACCGTCTCGTTTCGCTATAGAGATAGGAACATCGATGACCGCAACCGGCACAGCGACATCACTTACCCCGGAAGGAATGATCGTTTCTTGATCGAGAACGACTCGCGTAAATGAAGAACTGACCATGCCTTTTCGTTCCAATTCAAGACCTACCGCCATCATCGCACGTTCAAACGTCGATTGTTCCGTCACCCACATCCGACTCGGGTCCATCCATTCACTGAGCCTTCGATACATAGTGATTCCTCCTATTTTTAATCAGCCGCTACGAAAGCGCTTGCACAAATTATGATACGCCTTCTCCCATCGAGGCGCAATCCGTATGATCAACGTTCACGAAACTGCCAAAAAAGGCGACCTCCGTAGAGACCGCCATGACTAACTTAACTAATCAAATCGACTAATTCCTCGAGCTCGACATTTCCGAAGTAATGTTTCAAATCGAGTTGCATCAATTGCTCACGGATGGCCGCACGTTCGAAACGCGTCCCAACGAGCGCTTGCTCGACGTCTTGGATGTCACCGACACCAAAGAAATCTCCGTAAATTTTCGCTTCTGTGATCGTCCCTTTGTTGACGTTCAAGCGGACATCGATTGTTCCGATTGGGAAACGACGTTTCGACTCGACGTCGAACTTCGGTGACTTCCCAAAGTTCCAGTCCCAGTTCGCATAGCGTTCTTTCGAGATATCATGGACGATTTCCCAATCCTCGTCACGAAGTACATAGCGTTCCGGTTGTTCTCCATCATAAATCGAATGGAGGAGCGCCTCGACGAAATGTTCCATCTCCATCTCACGCTCTAAAAATTCAGTGATGTTCGCCACACGGCTACGAACGGACTTGATTCCTTTTGAACGCATTTTCTCTTCCGAGACGTTAAGCGAGTTCACGACCTCTTCGATGTTCGAGTTGAACATGAGCGTCCCGTGGCTGAACATGCGTCCACGCGTCGTGAATTGGGCGTTCCCGCTGATTTTACGCTCACCGACCTGAATGTCGTTACGACCCGTCAGCTCTGCCTCGACACCGAGGTTACGAAGCGCATCCACGATCGGTTGTGTGAACTTCTTATAGTTGTTGAACGAGTTGCCATCGTCTTTTGTGATGAAGCTGAAGTTCAAGTTCCCTTCATCGTGATAGACGGCGCCCCCACCAGAGAGACGTCGAACGACATCGATGCCATTCTCTTCGATGTACTTCAAGTTGACTTCTTCTGATGTGTTTTGGTTCTTCCCGATGATGATGGATGGACCGTTAATATAGAACAGGAAGTAATCTTCATGATCGACGTTCAGATGTTTAAGGATATACTCTTCGACCGCCAAGTTAATCTTCGGGTCGCGGATATCCGGATTAAAAATAAATTTCACAGTTTATTTCCTCCTAGTCGGATGTTCGTTACTCGTATTATACGAAACGAGACGAGTTCTCGACAAATCTTTTACTTCCACTCACCTGTCATCACGCGCTTCAATGCGTTCGCCACACCATACTCATCATGACGTTCGGTGACATGGTCACTGATGGCAATCAAGTCTTCGTGGCTATTGCCCATCGCAATTCCTTTTCCGGCCACTTTGAACATCGGCACGTCATTCAAGTTATCCCCGATGACGACGACTTCAGATAAATCGATGCCATAGTGTTCAGCAAGTTTTGTCACACCGTTCCCTTTATCTGCACCGTGTGCCATCACTTCGATGTTGTCATTGCCTGAAGACGTAACATACACTCCTTCGACTTGGTCTTCGATTTCTTTCCAAAGTCCGTTCATTTTCTCAAGGTGGCTCGAGAAAGCGATGAACTTGTAGACACGTCCCGCTTCTTGTCGGATAAAGTTCTCAATGTCATCAACAATTTTGACGTCTTCGTTGACGTAATAGCGATTCTTAAAGAATTCGTACATCTCGAGCGAGCGGTCGTCACCATTCGCTTTCAAGTTTTTCATCGACGCTTCAATCAAGTCACCACGGCTCGCTACGGGTCCCGCTTCTGTGTACATTTCATAAAAGACGTCCGCATACTTGTCATCTTGATGAAGAACATTGATGACTTGAAGCGCCTCATCAATCGTCAAATCGATTTCGTGAAGGACTTCTCCCGACGTGTCGAGCACGCGTCCCCCATTCGACGATACGATTGGGCAAGAGAGTCCGACCTCGTCTAAAATCTGTTTCGCATTCACATAGTTGCGCCCCGTCGCAATCGCAAAGCGAATTCCTGCCGCCTCTGCTTCACGAACGATCTCCGCTGTCTCATCCGCGATTTTGGTGTGGTTGTGCAAAATCGTACCGTCCATGTCTGATACAAAAAGTTTATACGTTGCCATCTTCCATCACTCCTTTTTCTCTTTCGCTTCTAACTATAACAAAAAGAGAGGGTTGCGGAACAATCCGAACCCTCCCTTCATCAAATCTCAATTTTTTTCACGCAATGCCTTCACTTGTTCCCGAATACTCTTCACACAGTCCGGCATCCCAATTCCGTCATAGGCGATTCCTGCGAGAATGACGCCTGGATATACCCGGCTCATCTCGGCTCGGAGTGCTTTGACACGGTCCGCATGAAAGACCGCATAAGGAGGCAGTCCATCACGGAGTCGACTGACGACGGTTTGAATCGGTTCACGATGAATGCGCATCAGGCCACGGAGATCGTGTAATGCCGTCTCGATGATTTCTTCATCGGATGCTTCGACAATATCATCTGCCCCCGGACGACCTAAAAAGACACGAAGGACGTGATATCCTTCCGGCACCGCATGTGGCCATTTCTGGTCGATGAACGTACATGCCGTGATTGTCACATCCGCTTCTTGACTCGTCACGAACCCTGTCCCGACGAAAGGAAGCTCAATATCCGCTTCTTTGAAGACAAGCGAGCATGTGGCCGTCGCATGTGGCTTCATGTCCGCCAAAAAGTCACTGTCGACTTTCGGGAGGAACTGACGAATGAGGCGCGGTGGGACCGTCAACACGAGATGGTCCGTGTCGATATCTCCGCGATTCGTGAAGAGGCGGTACCCGTCCTCACGTTCGGATACTTGTTCGACGGAACAGTTTAATACGATTTCAGTACGTTCCAACCGTTCTGCCAAGCGGTCTGTCAGTGACTTGAGTCCACGTTTCAACGAAGCGAACTGACCGACCTTCTTTGCCCCGACTTCTGCGACTCGTTGTTCCGGTCGTAAGTGTCGCATCCCTTCATACAAGTTGCCGTATTTCTTTTCTCCCTCGATGAACTGCGGGAATGTCGACATCGCACTCATTTGATCGATGTCTCCAGCATAGATACCAGAGAGTAACGGTTCAATCAATCGGTCGACGATTGGGTCCCCGACACGCTCACGAAGGTAGAGGCCGAGTGAGACGTCCGAGTCTGGCGCTTTTACATCTGGAGGGGACAGCAACATCTGCTTCAAGTCCTCGTGCTCTTCTTCCGAAAGCAACGTCGTCTCACGAAACGCATTGACGTCGAGCGGGATGCCCATCACCGTCTGTTTCGGAATCGGGTGGAGCCCGTCATGATGAAGAACGTAAGCTTGACCGACTCCATTGCGAACGAGTTCATCGCCTAAACCGACGTCTTCAATCAATTCCGTCATCGCAGTCTTACGAAAGACATACGAGTCCGGACCACGTTCCACCGCAAACTCGCCCGTTTCATACGTATCAATCTTTCCTCCGAGGCGATCCGTCGCCTCGAGCAACGTGATGGTCACGTCTTCCGGCAAATAACGCTCTGCATAAAAAGCGGCGGTGAGACCTGTGATCCCACCACCGACAATCGTGAATTTACGCATGATGCACAATCACGCTTTCCATTCGATCCGCGATGGCTTCGATGAAGCTTCGCTCTGCATTTGGCATAGCCGGACGTGCGTAGTGAACACCGAGGCGGTCACAGACAACTTTACACTCGACGTCGTTATCGAACAATACTTCGAGATGGTCTGCAACAAAGCCGACCGGCGTATAGACGAACGCCTCGTAGCCATGCTTTTCATAAAGTTCAGCCGTCAAATCTTGGACATCTGGTCCAATCCATGGGTCCGGCGTGTTTCCTTCTGACTGCCAACCAATCTCATAATGCGGGACGCCTGTCTCAATGGCAATTTTATCAGCTGTTTCTTTCAACTGATCCGGATACGGGTCGCCACCAGCCAAGATTTTCTCAGGAAGACTATGCGCTGAAACGATGAGACATGTCTTTTCAGCCGGTACAGGCAATGACGCATACGTATCGTTAATCGCATTCGCCCACCATTTGATAAACTTCGGCTCATCATACCACGACTCTACCGAACGAATGTCGATGCCATACTTCGCTGCTTCTTCATGAGCACGTCCGTTGTATGATTTGACGCTATATGACGAGTAATGAGGTGCTAAGACAACCGATACCGCCTCTTTGATGCCGTCGTTCGCCATTTGCGCGACCGCGTCTTCTACGAACGGTTCGATATGCTTCAATCCGATATACAGTTTGAACTCGATTTCACCTACATGACGCTCGTTCAAGATGTCACGAAGCGTCTCCGCTTGATCGATTGTGATTTTTGCGAGTGGAGATACACCACCAATCGCTTCGTAACGTTCCGTCAAATCTTGGAGTGCTTCCGGTGACGGTTTGCGTCCGTAGCGAATGTGCGTGTAATACCGCTCGATATCTTCTGGTTTGTACGGTGTGCCGTACGCCATGACAAGTAGTCCGACTGTTTTCATGATTCGTTGCCTCCCATTTTTTCGCGTGAGTAGTCGTGAATGAATGCCGTCAATTTGACGAGTACGGCCGGGTCGACTTCAGGGAACACCCCATGTCCCAAGTTGAAGACGTATCCTGGCTGTTTCATTCCTTCATCTAAAATTTCCTTAACCTTCTCTTCGATGACCGGCCATGGAGCTAACAAGAACGACGGGTCTAAATTTCCTTGAACCGCCTTTGTAATACCACGGTCCCGTGCTTCCTGTACCGACAGGCGCCAGTCAAGCCCGACCACATCAAGTGGAAGGTCGTGCCATTCTTCGATTTGATGGCTCGCTCCGACACCATGCATGATGAGTGGAATGTCGAGTGAACGTAGTTCTTTAAAGATACGCTCCGTCGTCGGTTTGATGTAACGTGCATAATCTTTGCGGCTGAGCGTCCCGACCCACGAATCAAACAATTGGAACGCTTGAATGCCGGCATCCGCTTGCGCCTTCGCATACGTGATGACCATGTCGCCGAGTTTTTCCATCAATGCATTCCATACATCCGGTTCTGCATACATGAGTGCTTTCGTACGATGGTAGTTCCGCGACGGTCCCCCTTCGATCATATAGCTCGCCAATGTGAACGGTGCGCCTGAGAAGCCGATAAGCGGAACTTCTAGTCGTTCCCGTAGTAGACGAATCGTGTCAAAAACGTATGAAATATCTTCCGGGTTTAACGGTTTCAAACGTTCCACATCTTCCATCGTTCGATACGGATTGTCGATGACCGGTCCAATCCCGCTCTTGATCTCGACATCGACTCCCATAGACGGAAGTGGCGTCATAATGTCCTTATATAGAATGGCCGCGTCGACTCCGAGTTGTTTCACCGGAAGTTCCGTGACATATGCACAAAGTTCAGGATCATGCGTGATCTCGAATAGTGACCTCGTCTTTTTAATCTCTCGATATTCCGGTTGGTAGCGTCCGGCTTGGCGCATATACCACACAGGTACATAGTCAGTCGCCTCTCCTTTAAACGCTTTTAAAATAGTATCGTTCATACGTCGCGTCATTCCCCTCTAAATTTCTCCTACATTCTTTATTCTCGTGTTTGTGAACTCAAAAACATTATACAGAAATTAATTAGAATTATGCTAATGTGAAGCATTTTCATTGTGTTTTCTTTGTGTCATTTTTTTGTCGGAAATGTTCGGAAGGCTGAATTCAACTGACCCCGAATCAAATCATCCCGCTGTTTCGCCGACAATCGTCGTTCTCGTTCTTTAATATCTTGAATTCGCCATCCATCTTCTAGTTTGGTCGCCACTTCGACTAAACGTTCCACGTCATGGAAAGAATATTTACGTGAACCACCTTTTGTACGTTCCGGAAAGACGAGACCTTTTTCTTCATAATACCGAATTTGGCGCTCTGAAAGTCCCGTCAACTCAGTCACGACACCCATCCCGATCACTTTCTTCGATTTGTAGTCCATTCAGCCTCGCCTCCTTAATAAAAAAACTATGTCAGATAATCTGACAAAATGCAATCCAGCATGCAATTTTCGTTTTACACTGAAGTCAACTTTTGGAAAGCACCTAAGAAAAAGGAGGGCATGAACATGGAAGACATTCTCTATTATATGGACACGCTGTATGTACTCATCGCTGCATTGCTCGTATTGACGATGCAATTAGGTTTCGGATTACTCGAGACGGGGACGCTTCGGGCGAAGAACGCCGGTCACGTCGCGGTCAAACAAATTATCAGCCTCTCTGTGGCGGCACTCGCTTTTTGGGCGGTCGGGTTCGGCCTCTCGTTCGGTGACGGGACAACTTGGTTTGGGACAGAAGGATTCTTCTTAAGCGGATCGTTCACAAGCCTCGACTGGGCGAACGTCTCAATCGACATCAAGTTCTTATTCCAGTTATCATTCGTTGCAGTTTCTCTCGCCATCGCGTGGGGTGGATTTGCAGAACGGGCTAAGCTTTCTGCCTACGTTCTGTTCGGTATCTTCTTCGTTGCCATCCTCTATCCAATCGTCGCTCGCTCAGTATGGGCTGGTGGAATGCTCGGATCAATGGGGATGCAAGACTTCGCAGGTTCGGCGGTCGTTCACCTTCAAGGTGGGATGGCGGCTCTCATGGCAACAATCATTTTGAAACCACGTCGTAAAACGGAATCACTCGCTGGTCATAACCATGTGTTAACAGTCGTGGGCGGTCTCGTCCTTTGGCTTTGCTGGTTCGGCTTTAACGCCGGTTCGACAATGTCGGTCGCTGACGGATTCTTCGGTTACGTCGCATTGACAACGATGCTCGCCACAGCAGCTGGTGCGCTCGGTGCTCTGACCATCGTCATGCTCCATCGGAAGACGGCGGATATCCCGACAATCGTCAACGGAGTACTCGGGGCGCTCGTCGCCATCACGGCAGCATGTGCGTTCGTCGAACCGTGGGCAGCCGTCGTCATTGGGGCACTCGCATCGGTTGCAACATATGGAACGAGCATCTTGATGGCGAAGTATGTGGATGACCCGCTCTGCGCCTTCTCCGTACACGGAGTCGCTGGAATCATCGGAACACTCGCACTCGGCTTCTTCGCATCGCCTCGACTCGTTGAGATCACAGGGATCGGTTCTGCCGGACTCTTCTACGGTGGCGGATTGACACAGCTCGGTGTACAAACACTCGGTGTGTTGATCGCGATGGTCATCGCCGGCGGTGGAAGTTACACCTTCTTGAAACTTCTCGATGTCACAATCGGACTCCGTGTCACAGAAGAACAAGAAGATGTCGGCCTCGACATCGCAGAACATGGTGTATCGGCATACGGTGAAGTCGAAGAAACGACTGAGAAACCAGGACGCCTCCCGAAGATTCTCGGTTCGAGCGTATCGGTCATGTCACCTAAAAAATAATCTACTCACGTGAGAAGGACATCCTGTGCGGGATGTCCTTCTTTTTATTTCAATCGATTCAAGTAATAGCGTGTGACCATGACAGACAAGACCAATCCGACCGCCGCATCCCATGTGGCACCAAAAGCGATGGATGCAATCGCAAGAACGACGGACTGGATGACGAGCAGTCGCATCGCCCACCACGAATACCCTGCGATTCGCTCATCGCGTGTGATTGGAAGCCAGGAAACGATGGAAACCGCCTCTAACCGTTTAAATAACGGAACGAGCTGCAACGCGGTCAAGCCTACGAAGAGCGGCGTGACCAATCCGACGTACCATCCTCCCGACATCCACATGACAATGAGCGCCACCACTGTCAAGCGAAGAATCAAATCAAGTGAGTCGTTCGAACGGAGAATGCGAAGTCCGTACACGTAACGCGATGCATCTACGCGCCGTAGGACCCGATTTTCTAGAAGCCGCGTCAACACCCGGCGCTCTCGAACCTCTTCTTTCAAGGTCGGCAAATCGACGAACCAGCTGATCACTCGTTCAAACTGAGCCCGACTCTTCTCCTCAAGCACCAACCAGTGTAAGAGTGGGATGCGCTCGTTTCGTTTCACATGTAAGAAAATGAACGGCATGAACGCGGGCACCCATGCCCACGCTGTCCAATCCATTAAAAGACAAGCGCCGCTCACGAGCGCAAACGGTAGGATTGTCCATTCACGTACGCCTTCCACTTTTGCCAAACGACCTGCAGCTGACAACATGACCATCGTCACGACGACGGATAACACTTCGATACTCGTATAACTCTCTGTCCGTACGAGGAGCGGTAGTAAAACGAGAAGGACGAGCAATCCACGCAATGCAGCAAACACGAGATTAAATAAACGTACCCCCACCATATAAGAACGAATATCCCCTAACTCCGGAAGCAAAAATACTTGATCCGCCTCTTGAATGAACGTTCGCGGGCGATGACCGAGTGGCATGAGCAATAGGACCCCCGCGGCAATCCACGTTCCTGGGAATGTCCCATCGATTCGTTCTAAGAAGTTATTGTAGACGAACGCCCCGTAAATCAAGGTGAAATAGAGCGTGAACAACAGTCCCCCGTTCGCAACGTAGCGGCTGTACTTGACGACCTCTTCCATCCAGGTTCCGAACCTTGCTGTAAATCGATTCATGACGACCGTTCCTCCGAAGCGATTGCTTCTACATATATATCATCAAGTGTCGCATCAGGCGACAATCGATACACGTTGCGCAACTCGGCCGCTGTTCCGCTCGCGATGACGACTCCTTGATGAAGGAAGACGAATCGGTCGCAGTGCCGCTCCGCCGTCTCAAGGATATGGGTGGACATTAAAATCGCGCAATCTTGTTTATATTCATCAAATAATTGAAGCAACTGACGAATGGCTAGTGGGTCTAGACCAACAAATGGTTCATCAACAATCAAGAGCGGCGTTTTCGTCACGAGCGCACACAAGATCATCGCTTTTTGACGCATCCCTTTTGAAAAGACGGAAGGGAACCAGGCGAGTTGCTTTTCCATCCGCATTTCTTTCGCCAAACGTTTCGTGCGCGCAGCCAACTCGTCTGGATTCACATCGTACGCCTTCCCCATCAATTCAATATGTTCTTGCAACGTTAACGTTTCATACAAAATCGGTGTCTCCGGTATGTAACTCACTTTCTTACGATAATTCTTTTCGGAAGAATCTAATGTCTCGCCATCAATTTCGATTTTTCCGGAGAGGGGTGACAATAACCCCAAAATGTGTTTGATTGTCGTCGACTTTCCAGCTCCGTTTAGCCCTATCAACCCGACGAGTTCCCCTTTTTTTACTTCAAACGAAATGTCATGCAAAACTTGTTTACCGAAATATCCGCCGTTCAATCGATCGACGTGCAGCATGAAAACCACACCTTTCATTTTCATCTTTTTTTCTTGGTATATGTTTTAAATGTTGTCACATGGGAATAATCTGAACTGTAAGGCATTTTAAAATAAAACATCAATACTTCCATTGTTCCACAAAATCGTTGTAAAGAACAATGGGAAAACAGAGGAAGGAGAATGATTTATGGGGTTTATTCTTTATTTGATTATCGGGGGTATCATCGGTTGGTTAGCAGGATTGATTTTAGGTAAGGACGTACCAGGTGGAATCATTGGTAACATCATCGCGGGGATCATCGGTGCATGGTTGGGTGGACTTATCTTTGGTGACTTCGGACCAATCGTTGCGGATATCGCGATTATCCCGGCTCTAATCGGTGCGATTATTTTGATCTTGATTGTATCATTCGTTATGAAATCAATGCGTAAAAAATAAGATTATGTATCGGAGGGGCTTCCATTACGGAATGTCCCTCTTTTTTCATTGGATCAATAAATACATCGTGTCGTTCTTTTCGATAAACTGTTTTTCGGTTTCAAGACCAAAGAACGTAAAGAATGATTCGAAGAACGATTGACCGTAATCCCACTCTGTTCCGAGCGGGTGTTCCGATTTCGTTTTCGGTTCACCGAGGAGGGCAATCAAATCATCCGGTCGTTTATCGAGGTCGACCTGAATCGATTCCACTTCCTCATCTTTAAACGTGACAGTCAATCGCTCATAGTCCCATTTTCCTTCACGCTTTCCAGCTGGTTCACCAAGCGTTTCTTGAACCTGCTGACTCGACTGTCCAATTAACGAATCGACCGTTTCGAGTGAATGACCCGTTTGCGCCTCCACTTCAATTTCAATCAACTCAGCCCGCTTCAAATCAAATTGTCCGGCAATGGCTTCGTTCGATTCAGGCATAAGCGCATACTCAATGGATTTAGAAGATATCAATTGAATCGTTTCGGTTTCCGTGACCGTCTCTCCATTTGTCACCGCTACCGCTTTGACATCATATTGTCCCGGCATCTGTTCAAACGATAACGTATCATCGGCTTCATCAATCCGTCCTACCTGTTGCCTATCAATCCAAATATTCGTCAATGGGACGTCCGAGGTCACATCAATTTGTTGTGGGAGTAGTTCAATCCGATAGTCAGAAAAGCCATATCGCCCTTCCCCCGTATCGATCAAACGAAATAATCCGTCCGCCTCCATTCCCGATGTTCGGTCGGCCCGGTCTTTCGCAACTTCTGCGATGGCCTCTCCTCGAATGGACTTTTCAGCGTTCAACCACCCCATGAATCGCAGAGCCTCCGCTCGCGATAAAGGTTCTCCAAGATATTCGACTTTTTCTTCAAAAAAGGTACGATCTTCTTCTAATAAGGCCTCTTTGAATGCGACGTGAATTTTATCTTGTTCTGCCGCCGGCTTGTATGCATATATATAGAAAACAATGGCTCCAACTAAAATCGTTAAACTAGATATCAACAGAAAGACTTTCGGACTCCGTTCTTTTTTTCTACTTCTCGTATATGGCATGTGCTCACCTCCTTTGCTCTCACTTATCTTCTATTATAGAGGGAATCCATCTCGCTTCCTATCGTTCTTGCGCCCGAACTTCCGTGTTATGATGGAACAGAAACGACATTTAAGAATGGAGGAATGAAGATGCACACAGATCCGACCTGTATCTTTTGTAAAATCGCAAAACAAGAAATCCCATCTTATCGGGTATATGAAGACGAAGCGGTCGTCGCTTTCCTCGACCTCTCTCAAGTGACGAAAGGACATACGCTCGTCATCCCGAAACATCATGCGAAAAACGTATATGAATTGCCAGAAGACGTGGCAGCAGACGTCTTCAAACGCGTCCCTACCATCGCCAAAGCGATTCAGCGTGAAACGGGTGCCATCGGAATGAACGTCTTATCGAATGCCGAGGAAGTTGCCGGACAAACGGTGTATCACTTCCATATCCATTTGATTCCGCGCTTTGGACACGAAGATGGATTCGGTGCGAAGTGGATTACGCAAAACGACGCTTTCACGTCAGAAGAACTCACTACCCTTGCATCGAACATCCATGCCCACGTATAAACAGACAGAGACCCGTCATCGACGGGTCTCTTTTATGATTGATTGATTGAATCACGATGGCGTTTTCGTTCCTCTTCTAGTTGCGCCCGCTCGACCTGAAGCTTGATTGCCACTTCATATAACTGTTGACGCGTCTTGACAGATGTCGCTTGTTCAAATTCTTTTCGTAATTCTATTAGACGGGCATCTATTTCAAGCATCCGCTTTTCTCGCATCGATTCTTCACGTGCCTGTTCCGTTTGCTTCGACGCCTCGTATCCCGCCTCTAGTGTATTCATAATGGATTCGGCCCAAGTGTCATCTCCCAGTCGTTTCGCAGCGAGATACAGGTCAAGCATGTCATCTACCCAACGCTTCGCTTTCTCCACTGAGGATCACCTTCCTTTACCTGTATTTTAAAATAAAATGATTTTTCGGTCAAAAATGAATGTTCTGAAAAATTTTATTTGCGATATAGGTTTTTAATCACTCTTTTTTGGTAAAATAATATGAAAAGAATGTAATTCTGATTATCCGAGCTTGAGGAGGGGAATGAATTGTCGAGTCGCCAACGTCGAGATTGGATTGCTTTCGGCTTTGTTTTAGCATTTTTAGGAGTCGCCACGGTGAAGAAACTGGCGCGAGGAACTGCAAATGATGCCGCTGCTCAACAACATCGAGCATCTACAATCACTACGCTAAAAGAACAATTTGGGAATGTGGCGAAACATGCATCGCAGGTTGCCGCCGCAGGAAAACTACAAGGAAAAGAATTGACTGACCAAGTGAAAGCCGAAGTCGAACGCTATCAACAAGACATTCAGCCTTCAGTCGAGCGCATCCAAGGGAACCTTCAGGAACTCTCGAACGTACAGTCTGCTATGACTGACAAAACCGTCAATCAAACACAGTGAGTGTTTGAGGTCATCGTCCGTCGATTACATTTGACTTTTTATCCGGAAAGGATGGATCGAGATGGAACACGAAAAAGAATTCACTGGCCCTGAGGCCATGCTCTATAGCCACAAAATCATTCAATTGAGTAAGGCTTTGTGGAAAACCGTCGAAAAAGACTGGCAAAACTGGATCAAACCGTTCGACTTAAATATCAATGAACATCACATCTTATGGATTGCCCACGCTTTAGGCGGTGCATCGATTTCAGAAATTGCGAAATATGGCGTCATGCACGTCTCGACTGCTTTCAACTTCTCGAAGAAGTTAGAAGATCGTGGATTACTTACGTTTTCTAAAAAAGAGACGGACAAACGAAACACGTACGTTCAATTGACACCTGAAGGCGAATCGTTATTACTCGAAACGATTCACGCATTCGACCCAGAAGGAAACGGCGTATTCCACGCTTCCCTTCCGCTTCAAGAACTATATGGAAAGTTCCCTGACTTAACAGATATGACGGCTATCGTACGTCGCTTGTATGGGGATAACTTTATGGATATCTTTGCGGAAACGTCAAAAATGATCACAGAAGAGGCAGGCAGACGCCCTGATGAGGATGAACTCAGTCAAGAAGCCTGACCTGCCGATAAAGTGGTTCTGTGACGTCTAATGCGATTCCTTGTCGGACGCACGCCTCAAGAATCGTTTTGACGTCAAGTCTCACATCTAACATACCTGCAAAATGGACGAGCAATGGTTCTATGGACGTATATCCGTAGCGCAATTGCTCGTTTTGCTGCGCCCGAATCTCCTCAAGCAATTGATAAAATGACTCGACTTCTTGTTTCGTCAAATTCGCTCGAATCACTTCATATTCGAACGGACGGTCTGTCCAATCGACAATCTCGAGTAAGATCTTCATCTGATAGGCTAAATGCTCGACCTTCTCCTCTAGTGACACTTCCCTCACCCCATCATTTCACATTCTATTTCATCATTATACGACAGGATTGTATGCTATGATACTGTACAGACAAGAGAACAGCTGTCATGATTAGGAAAATGTGATATAGTCGGACTTAGAAACTTTAAAGAATTATTAGGGGTGGAATACATGTCAAACGGAATGACGAACGAACCAAAAAAGCAAGATAAAAAATTCTCAACTGGCGCACTCGTGGGTGCATCTGCAATCGCACTCATCATCGGTGCTGGCGGTACGTATGCGGCAACGAACGCAGGCGGCGGAGAGTCAGATAATTCAGCAGTCGTCACATACAAAGGCGGCGAAATCACACGCGGTGAAATCGCGGATATGAGCTACGACCGCATGGTGCCACAACTCGCATTCCAAGAGACGATGAATGCACTTCTTGAAAAAGAATACGGTGACCAAGTCGACCAAGAAAAAGTAGATGAAGAGTTCAGCAAGACAGAAGAACAGTTCAACTCAGAAGAAGAGTTCGAACAAGCGATTCAACAAGCCGGTATGAGCGGTACGGAAGAGTTTAAAGAAGCGCTTCGCGGACAAATGCTCGTTGACGCTGCGAAATCGAAACTTGTCGATGTGACCGATGAAGAAATCGAAGCACAATTCGCAAAAGAGAACGTGGAAGTGGAAGCTAGCCACATCCTCGTTGAAACTGAAGAAGAAGCACAAGACATCATCAAAGAGTTGAATGACGGTGCAGACTTCGCTGAACTTGCGAAAGAAAAATCAACGGATACTGGTTCAGGAGAACAAGGTGGAGAACTCGGTTTCTTCTCTGCTGGTAAGATGGTACCTGAATTCGAAGAGTACGCATTCAAAGAAGATGTCGTTGGTAAAATCTCTGAACCGGTTCAATCTCAGTTCGGTTTCCATGTCATCAAAGTGACAGACCGTAAAGAGAAAGACTTGAAACTCGAAGACGAGAAAGATCGCATTCGTGAAGAATTGGCAGCTGAAAAATCAGCTTCTGTCGATGCGAACAAAATTTACGCGGAGTTGATTGAAAAATACAACGTTGACGTAAAAGATGCAAAAGCAGAACAACAATTTGACGCCGTTAAAGAAGCCATTAAAAACGCAGACGAGTCTTCAGAAGAACCTGCAGCAGAATCAACTGAAAAGTAATCACAAAGGGGCGCTCCAGCAATGGAGTACCCCTTTTTCGTTGATCATCTATTATAGATTCGGGCGATAGAAGGCACGGTTATCGAGTGCCATGACACGCTCCGTGAATGTCCCCGGCTCGACCCCTTCATACGCTTTCTCAAACATATTCATGCGCGCATCAATGTTATCAATAAAGAATAACATCTCCGCTTCAGGCAACTGTGGCGTATTCGCAGAGCCCCATTCCGGCTTCCCGTGATGGCTTAAGACGAGATGTTGCAACAGTGTCGTCACTTCACGGTCCGTACCCAGTTCCCGTGACACGACTTCAAGCTCCGATGCCATAAGTGACAAATGACCGAGTAATTTTCCTTCGAGTGTGTATTCTGGCGTAATCGCATCAGACAATTCGATGACTTTCGCCAAATCATGCAAAATCACACCCGCAATCAAAAGATCACGATTCAAGGATGGATACAGTTCACACATCGTATCCGCGAGCTTCAACATCGACATCACATGAAATGCCAGTCCTGAATAGACCGCGTGATGATGGCGAACGGCAGCCGGGTACGTGAAGTATGCCTCTTCATGACGATTGACGACTTCCTCGACAAGACGGCGAATCTCATCGTGTTGAAGTGACGTGATGAATCCACGAATCGTCGTCTCGAGCTCTGACTTCGGAATCGGAGCCGATCGGACGTACGGTGCGATGTCTATTTCCTGCTCGATGATCGAAATTTGTTTTAGTTTCAACTGGGTGCGCCCGCGATAGTCCATCACTTCACCGGCCGCATGGACGATTTTTTTCGTCGCATACTTCTCAGTATCGGCACTATCCCATAATTTTGTTTCGATTTCACCACTCTCGTCGCAAAGGATTAATGTTAAATAAGGTTTTCCGTTCCCGGCAAGTCCCTTATACGATTGTTTGATCATGACATATTGGTCTAGCGTGTCGCCCACTTTGAGCTGACCGATTTTTGTCGTCAATGAAAGCACCTCTCTCTTGTTCAGTACTTTCATCTTAACGAAAGTTTGCGACAGATGCCAACATTCCTGACAATTTGGGAATACTATCAATATAGTGAATTGGAGGTATGGATGATGGAATGGGATTGGTATACACGACCGGAAGATTATGTGCATGTTGATCAGCAATATGCTCGAGCCTATACGTATTGGCTTGAACAATTGACGACCTCGAATGTGACGAAGATTGTCGTCGAGAATGGATATATGTATGGTTCACTCACGCTCGACTATGAACAGTTAGAACGGGAGCCACAAAAAATTGGACACTACTTCATTGGACCTGATTTTTTGTGGACAATCGGCTTTGATGATTTGCACCATGAGTCCGTTCTCGCCAAACAATGTGATTCTCCGATCGAGGCGTTTTATGAGTTGCTTGCCGAACGGATGAACAACTACTTTCATGGCATCGATGAATTTGAAGAACGATTGATGGCCGCTCAGCGTGAAATGACGGGACAAGTTCCCGCTACGTTCATGAATGAGATTTTTGGTCTTCGAAGTGAGATCGAACGGTGGTCCGATACGGTCACCCCATATAAGGAGCTTGTCATGGCGGGACGAGAGGCTTTTTTAACGATCGATTTACAGCAGTTGAAGTCGTATCAGCTTGCCGATTATCGAGTCAGTCGATTGCTGACACTCATCAATCATTATCAAGAAGACGTGATTGCGATGACAGACCTCGCCTCCACCCTGTCAAACTTCCGAGGGAACGAAATCATGAAGGCACTAACCGTCTTCACGGCGCTGACGACTCCCGTCGTTGCATTCGGTGCGGTTTGGGGAATGAACTTTAAAAACATGCCTGAACTGGAATGGCCGCTTGGATATGGATTCGCCTGGCTCATGATTCTTCTCTTCACGCTCATCATCCAAGTGTGGCTGAAACGGAAGAATTGGATCGGGTCATTGCTACAGTTTCCGAATCAGACGACTTCAACGAAACATCGGTCAAAACAAAAAACTCAAAAAACGAACAAAAGTTCGGTATAATGAAAGAAAAGTGATTCACACAAGAAAGGTGATGTTATGGAACGACTCATCATTCATGTGGACATGGACGCATTTTATGCCTCTGTCGAACAGCGTGACCGTCCTAACTTACGAGGAAAGCCCGTCATCGTCGGAGGTCCTCCCCACAGCCGCGGGGTCGTCGCGACATGTTCCTATGAGGCGAGGAAATACGGCGTACACAGCGCGATGTCATCACGTCGCGCTTTTGCCTTGTGTCCCCATGCGACGTTTGTCAAACCACGGTTTCAGGCCTATCGACAAGTCAGCGCACAAGTGATGGAGATTTTTAAGTCGGTCACACCGCTCGTCGAACCACTCTCGCTCGATGAGGCTTACCTCGATGTGACGGAGAATTCGTTATTGAGTACATCCGGACCCTTTATCGCCCGGTATATATTAGGCGAGATTAAGCGTCGCACCGGCCTCACTGCATCTGCCGGAGTCGCACCGTCAAAGTTTGTCGCGAAAATCGCTTCAGGATTTGAGAAACCAAATGGACTCACGGTCGTTCCGCTCGATGAAGTGGCAACCTTTCTGGCTCCCCTCTCCATCGAAGCCATGCATGGAGTCGGAAAAGTGACCGCCCAAACGCTTTATAAAAGTGGTTATCATACGATCGGTGACCTTCAACAAACTCGTCCTGAGCAACTGAAAGCCATCTTTGGACATGATCGTGGGCACCAACTATATGAACTGGCACACGGACGTGATACGCGTCCTGTCGTGGCCACGCGAGAGCGTAAGTCGATTGGGTCAGAAACGACGTTTGCATTTGATATCGATGACCCGGAAGAAGTGTTCGAACGGGTCATCCCAGAGATGGAGGACGTATTGCGTCAGCTCGATCGCCGCGACTTGAGCTGTCAAACGGTCACCATCAAAATAAAGACGAGCGAGTTTCAGGCTCGGAGTCATCAAATCAAATTAAACCACCCGACGCATGACCATGATGAGATTAGACGACTTGCCAGACGTCTTTTCGACGAGATGAACGTCATCGAGCCCGTCCGCTTGATCGGACTGACCGTATCCGATTTGATTCCCCGAACTGAATCGACACGACAGCTGACATTCGACGAACTGACAAAACCTTCTCTTGAAGAATGAATGACCATTCATTAAAATGAAGAAAAGGGGGTCGTGTGAATGGAAACATACACGGTGACAGGATTTGAAAATGATGGCACGCTCGTATTGAATGAAATGTTCGAAGCGAGCGACGATCAGTCGGCTAAACAAAAAGGGCTCGACATGCTTCGTGCTGCTGGACATGAGCATAAAGGGGCGCGTATCGTACGACGGGGGCAACTCATCTACTTCGAGCGTTGCAAATTACCGGGGAAACTGAAAGGGACGGCATCTTAACAAAAGTAGACCAGGACAATGATTGTCTTGGTCTACTTTTTCATTCACCATATTTTTTATTCCACGCATCCTGCCATTCTTGAAGATCGGGGTGAATATCTTCAAGCGATTCTCCGCTCAAACTATATCCGTTCCCTGAACCTGATCCGTCTGTCACGGGGAATGATGTCCCGCCGATGACCTTTCCATCCACGATCATTACCGAGACAGCAGTCTGACCGGCGGGAGATTGCTCACCAATCGGATGATCTTTCACCGTAAAGTTTTCGTAGTAGATGGTCTTACCCACGTATTCATCCGGTGATACGGTTTGTAGTCCCCAAACGTTCCGTTCACGATCCTCTGCCAGTTCCTCTAAGGTTAAAGTACTCGTATGCTCTCCTTCAAAAGAAACGATCGAGTACTGTTGCTCCTCGAGATACGCTTCGGCCACCTGCCCGTTCTCCGTCATCTCCGGTTCTGATTCAGTTTCCATCTCTTTCCCACACGCAACAAGAAACAGGCAGAAGAATACAATCATCCATTTTTTCATCATCGTCCCCCCTTTCATCTGCTGATTCCTCTATTTTCGATACTCGTCCCCAAACCTCCTATTCAAAATGGGAAAAGGATGAGAATCATCAGAATTCCTATAATGCCCGTGATGAGTTGCAACGGCACACCGACTTTGACAAAATCCATAAATCGATAGTTACCGATACTAAAGACCATCGCATTTGTCGGAGATCCGAACGGGGTCATAAAAGCGAGTGACGCCGAGATGGCGACCGCAACGACGAATGGAACCGGACTGACAGTCATCGATTCGGCGAGTGCAATCGCTAAGGGGACAAACAAAATAGCGGTCGCTGTATTCGAGATGATTTGACTAAGGAGCATGGTCGAGACGAATAAGACGACGAGTACCCATATAGGACCAAAGTCGGCAAACGTCCTTTCAATCCATTCAACGACCCATCCCATGATTCCCGCCTTTTCAAGCGCCGTTCCTACCGGGATCATGGCCGCAATCAAGACGAGCGAGGACCATTGAATAGATTGATAGGCGACGTCCATCTGTCGGACGGCCCCACTCAACACCATCGCTAGCGCAGCCATCCATACGGCAACGGTCGGATCGACCCATTCGAATATGAACAGGAGCAACAACATGAGCATGATGATGCCTGCTGCAAGCTGATGACGCCCCGATACGACTCGATTGGCTACCTCGGTCACCCGTTCATTTGATAACAGGTCATGTGTCTCTCTTTCCATCCGCTCTAAATCATCCCATGTCCCCTGTACCATCAACATGTCTCCTTGCTTCAACGGGGTGTCTGTCAATCGCACGTGTGCGATCTCTTCTTGTGGTCGGATGACTTTCAAGACATTGACATGAAATTGATTACGTAACTGACTCTCACCGATACGCTTCCCGATTAATCGACTCACCCCTGGGACCGTGAACAGGAGAACCCCTCCGGTTTGATCATCTACACGGGTGGCCTCAATCGGTTCAAATGGTATCTGTTCTTTTTCAGAAAAGTTCTGAACGTGCCGTTCCTCACCGCTGACAAGTAATTCCCCCGCACGTAGTACGGTGTCCGCATGAGCCGTCTCATGATGGTGCCGTCCATGAACTCGTTCCTTCAAGACTATAACCCCTTCATGAGACCATGAAAGGTCACGTAACTGTTTCCCAATTAACGGATGACTCTTTGCAATCGACATCACATAGACGTTTGGACGCAATGGCTCACTTATCTCCGTCTTCAACCACTGTTTCGCCCCTTCTTGATGGAGTAAGCGATTCCCGATTAGACGGAAATAGATCAATCCAATCACCATCACGACCAGACCAATTGGAAACAATGAAAAGAATCCGAGCGGTTCATCCACGAGGCCGCGGAGTGCTTCTGCCGCAACGAGATTGGGAGGTGTCCCAATCAGTGTCATTGTTCCACCGATGCTTGAAAAAAAGGCGAGTGGCATGAGATAAGAATCCGTAGACTGTTGGATTTTTCGTGCCATTACCATCACAACAGGAATGAGCAAAGCGACGGTCCCCGTATTGGACATGACACTCGACAAGAGCGTCACCGTCAACATAAACAGATAGAATAAACGCGTCGCATTCCCTCCTGCGTATGGAACAAGCAAAGAAGCCAACCGTTCCGCCAGACCAGAATGAAACAATCCCGCTCCGACCACGAACAGTCCAGCAATCATCAAGACGACCGGATTGGAGAAACCAGCCATCGCCTCACCTGGGGTCAATTGTTGTGTGAGCACGAGGCAAACAAGTCCAATCAATGCCACTAAATCCGCCCGTAACCATCCTGCTATAAAAAAGAAAATCATCCCTAAAAGGATTATCACCGTGATCATGCTGATTCACCCTTTCGCTATTGTCACAATTTCATTATAACCCACTTTATGTAAGCGCTTACTTAAAGCGTGTGACAATCTCATCAACAAAAAAACGGATGGCTCAATAGCCATCCGCACATCATTTGTTATTGAACTTCGTTTTCGTTCACCATCGGGGCATAAAGCTCCTCGAGTGGTTTCATAATGATTTTCGTCACTTCTGTGACGAGTTGGTGCATGCGTTGCTCTTCTTGCATGAGCTCCATGATCAATTCGTTCTGTTGAACGTTCATCATTTTCGTTTGTGCATCCATCATTTCCTGCTCAGAGATTTCCTCTCCTTGCATCTGCTTTTGTTGAAGCGTCATTTGGATGTTACGGAAGTCAGCGAACAACTGGTTCGCTTCCGCATCCGCATTGACACGATCGTATAAAGAAGAGAGTGTTGTGAACTCTTCAGAATCGCGAAGTGCTTTCTCCAATTGGTAAGCTTGGTCGTACAAGTTTGTTTGTGACATGTAACGTCCTCCTAAATGCTATTAGGGTTAAGCCATCACAAGATGGCAATCAACCCTTGAATCAACCCAATCATACCACCTAACAGCGCACCAAGCCATGTTATTGCCCGGAACTCTCGTTTCGAGATCGATAAGACGATCTCTTCGAGGTACGACGTGTCGAGTGATTGGACCTGCTCTTGCACAATCTTATCAATCTTCAATCGGTCCATGATTGTCTCCATTTGGTTCGTGAAGCGCTCAATGACAAGCGCGACACCTTGTGGAACGAGTTCGTCGACAATGCGGGATTCGACGGACTGTGTATACGACGAGACCGGACGATCCAATAATTGTCCGATTGGCAAACGAGATACAACTTGGTCTGTGATGCCATCGATGAGTCGTGCTTCGAGTCGGTCATCGATCAGTGTATCGACCGTCTTCTCACTGAATCGCTCAAATTCACGCGTGATCATCGTCGTCATTCCGTCACGGGTCGATTGACCACGTAAGATGTTGACGATTTCTGGTCGAACCATCTCGACAAAGTTCATGTTTTGAATGAACCCTGCGATAAATCCGAGACGACGCTGGACGAACGAGTCAACCATGTGACGAAGTTGCGCCTCACCTTCAGGAGAATAGAAATATTCCTCTGATTTGACGAGAAGCGCCTCTACGACTTCAGGAATGACCACTCGTACACGGTCCATCCCTTCTTCTCCAAGTAACTCAAACAGCTTTCGTTCTTTCACTTCAGCCATGACGTTCGATAGCTCGTCACGTAGTTTTTCATCTGCTAGCGTGAGGAATCGTGCCTCTGCGTTCGGATAGAGGGGTTCCAATAGCTCGCGAACCGTCTTATCCGAGCGTAACATCGTCTGGACCTCTTGTTGCGCAAAGTGCGTAATATGCGTCGTCACTTGGTCATCTAGCAATCGCTTCCGCATACCCTCTGGTGTCAATAGGTGTTTGACGACCGTCTTCCCTAAACTAGATGCCAGTTCATCTCGACGTTTCGGAATGAGTCCTGGTGTAAAAGGAATCCGGAATGAACCGATGTATTTCGGTTCGTGTGGTCGGAACAACATCTTGATGGCGAGAAAGTTGGTCACGCCCCCGATGGTCGCCCCGATCAATATCATGAGTAAAATCTTAAATAACCCGTCCAAACTGCAAGCCTCCGATCTGAAATATGATACATTGTTGTTGAGGTGATAGTATTGAATACGTTTGATCGTATTAAATCGATTTTTCCGACTGCTGTCCATCGGTCGGAAGATGCATCTGGTGACCTTGATTGGTTCGAGACGCAAGATGGTACCCTATTCGGACTCCCCGCGTTCGAATTGAGCGAACGCGAACAAAAGCTGTTGGCGATGTGGGCGACGCCAATCCTTCAATCAGACCCCCATCAACGAAAATGGCAAGCAACACTTCAAGATGAGACGTTTCGTTTTGAGCAACCGTTTCGGCTCATCTCTCTTTCTCTCCAAGAAACAGAAGAAGAATCGTTCGAATCCTTCGTCAATATCGTCCGTGACTTTATGCCGCATGCCAAGGTCATCTTGATGTCGACAAGACATATCGAGCTAATTGAGCAAAGCCCATTCGTCGATCTTCAGGAGTTTGAAGACGTATTGCGGGCCATTGCGAGTGACTGTTTCATCGAGGCACATGCTGTCTATAGCGAACGTCCACAAGGTTCGCTTGCCCATGTGTATCGTCAACATCAATTGCTCATGCCATACGCACGTATGTCTACTAAAACTTACCCTGCTAGTCAATTATTATACCATTATTTACTACAACAGGACTCAAAAGAGCGGATGCATATCACTGCCCCGTTAATGCAAATGCTCGATTTATCGACAATCGAATTATTAGAGGCGTTGTTTCGTCACTCGTTGAATGTCTCGCATACCGCCAAAGCACTGTTCATGCATCGAAACACGCTAAATTATCGGCTCGATCGCCTATTTGAGACGACGGGTTACGATGCTCGAACGTTCTATGACGCTAGCCTTCTTCAACTCATGGTCATGTTGCACAAATCCGATTGACGGTTTTTGTGCAACTTGTCCATATTCAATGCAAGCGGTTTCATTATATAATCGTTCTTGTAAGCGCTATTATATACACATAGATTCTTTAGGAGGCTAACGACATGGCAGAAATTCGTTTAGAACACATTGATAAAATTTACGATGGTGGCGTAAAAGCCGTCAGCGATTTCAACTTGCATATCAAAGACCGTGAGTTCATCGTTTTCGTCGGACCGTCTGGTTGCGGAAAATCGACGACACTTCGTATGATCGCAGGACTTGAAGAGATTTCAAACGGTGACTTTATCATTGACGGGAAACGAATGAACGATGTCGCTCCTAAAGATCGTGATATCGCCATGGTCTTCCAAAACTACGCACTTTATCCGCATATGAGCGTCTACGACAACATGGCGTTCGGGTTGAAGCTCCGTAAGTTCCCGAAAGACGAGATCGATCGTCGCGTAAAAGACGCTGCCCGCATTCTCGGTTTGGAAGAATACCTCGAGCGTAAACCAAAAGCGCTGTCAGGTGGACAACGTCAGCGTGTTGCCATCGGTCGTGCAATCGTCCGTGACGCAAAAGTCTTCTTGATGGATGAGCCACTCTCAAACTTGGATGCGAAACTCCGTGTACAAATGCGTAAAGAGATCATTCAACTCCACAACCGCTTGGACACAACGACGATTTACGTTACCCATGACCAAACGGAAGCGATGACACTCGCTACACGGATCGTCATCTTAAAAGACGGAATCATTCAACAAGTCGGTTCGCCGAAAGAAGTATATGATCATCCAGACAACATCTTCGTCGCCGGCTTCATCGGTTCACCATCGATGAACTTCTTCCGCGGTACACTCGCAGAAGGCAAATTCATCACGAACGGTGAAGAAGTCAACGTACCAGAAGGAAAAATGAAGACGCTTCGTGATCGTGGCTATGTCGGAAAAGAGCTCGTCCTCGGAATTCGTCCCGAATCAATCCACGATGAGCCAATCTACATCGACTCACCAACGACACACACGTTCAAAGCGCACATCGACGTCGCTGAGCTCATGGGGTCTGAGTCTTACCTCTACGCTGAACTCGGTGGACAACAGTTCACAGCACGCGTTGACGGTCGCTCGAACATCCACATGGGTGACGATGTCGAACTCGCACTCGATATGACAAAAGCACACTTCTTCGACGGAGAAACTGAAGCAGTCATCCGTTAAGGTATACAAAAAACCTCGATTCGTATGAATCGAGGTTTTTCTTATCGAATCGCGTAACGCTGTTCGAGTTTGTGTTGACCGGCTTGGATCAAGGTCGATAAAATCCAGTAAATCGACGCCGAGAACAAGAGCAACGGCATGACCAAATACGTCGTGGCCGCAATCTGGTCAGACACGTACGTCAACTCCTGTACCGCGATGACCGTCCCGAGGGATGTCGACTTGATGATGTCGATGACCGAGTTCGAGACAGGTGGGATGGCACGTGAGAGTGCCTGTGGGAAAATGATGTCTTTGAAACGTTTCATTTTCGGAATGCCGAGTGCGACACTTGCCTCCACTTGTCCTTTGTCGACCGAGTTGATGGCTGCTCGGAACGCTTCTGAGATATAAGCAGCGAAGTGGAAGCCTAATCCAAAGATGAGCGACTGCATCCCACTGAGTTGAACGAACCCGGTGAGCCCAACATATAAGATCAACAGTTGAAGTAAGAGCGGTGTTCCACGGAAGAACGAAATGTACGTCCGTGTGAACAATCGTACAATTTTAATCGGACTACTATGAAGTAAAGCGATGATCAGACCGAGCGCCAAGGCGAGAAGAATCGACAGGACACTGGCGATCAACGTGAGCTGGATGGCTTCAAGATAGGCCGAGCGGTTCTCTATGACGGTCGTGATCAGTTCATTCATTGACTGATATCCTCACCGAAGTACTTCTCACCGATTTCTTTCATCGTGCCGTCTTCTTTCATCTCTGTGAGCGCGTCGTTCAACTTGTCAAGCACGTCGCTATCTTGACGTGTCATGAATCCAGCTTCACTTGTGTTGAAGATATCACCGACTGCTTTGACGTCATAACCTGTTTTTTCAAGTTCCGTCAAGATGAAGAGACGGTCGTTGAGGGCCGCGTCCAAACGACCGACTTCGAGGTCTTGAAGGACTTGGTTCGCCCCTTTGTAGAATTTCACTTCAGCGCCAGCTTCTTCAGCCATTTGTGCATAAGCAGAACCTTGTGTCGATCCGACTACTTTTCCGTCGAGGTCGTCGATCCCTTGGATGTCATTGTTGTCTGAACCAACGATGACTTGAGCTCCTGACACCGCGTACGGGTCAGAGAATGCATAGTTCTCTTTACGTTCCTTTGTGATGCTCATTTGGTTGGCAATCATGTCGATGCGTTCAGCGTCGAGTGCCGGGACAAGTCCTTTGAAGTCCATTGCTTCGTATTCCACTTTATAACCGGCACGTTCTGCCGCTTCATTCAAGACGTCGATGTCATATCCAGTCAATTCACCTTTTTCTTTGTACGTGAATGGTGGGTATGTCGCTTCTGTTCCGACCGTGATGACCGCTTCGTCCGCTCCACTGTCTGTTTCGTTACCGCATGCTGCGAGAAGCCCGACTGAAGCTCCGATTGCGAGTACGCTCGTTAATGTCTTTTTCATAATAATTCCGCCTTTCCTATAATCCTTATATGATTACACGGTTTTAAACAATATCCTCATCATACTGGCGCGATGTCTTCATGTCAAACAAAAAACATCACCCTATTTCTAGAGTGATGTTCCTTATCAATCAATCGCTTTCGCTTGTTTCATAACATCCGCCTCAATCGCTTCACGTTTTGCGGTCGTCTTCTCGGCACGATCCGCATGCACACTGAAATAAAACTTGATTTTCGGCTCGGTTCCAGATGGACGAAGACAGAACCACGAACCGTCCGCAAAGACGAATTTCAAGACGTTTGATGATGGCAATTCAATCGTTTCCGATTTACCGGACTGTAAATCGATCGCCACTTGTTTCTTATAGTCTTCGAAACGGGCGACCTCATATCCACCGACTTCTTTTGGCGGATTGGCACGAAACGCCTCCATCATACGTCCGATTTGCTCGAGACCAGCTTTTCCTTTTAACGTCATCGACTGCAAGGACTCTTCATAGAATCCATACTTCTCGTAAATCGACTGCAGCGCATCATAAAGCGTCCGACCGTGTTGCTTATGATAAGCTGCCATCTCGGCTGCGAGTAGGCAAGCCTGAACAGCATCTTTATCACGACAGAAGTCTCCAATCAAATAGCCGTAGCTTTCTTCATACCCGAAGAGGAATTCATATTCGCCTGATTCCTCATATTGTTTGATCTTCTCCCCAATGAACTTGAATCCAGTCAACGTGTTCTCAAGATGTACACCGTACGCTTTTGCAATCGCAGCACCGAGTTCAGACGTGACGATCGTCTTAGCGACAAATCCATTAGACGGCAACGTACCTGTCTCACTCTTTTGTGAGAGGATGTATTCCATTAGGAGCGCGCCTGTCTGGTTACCAGTCAAGACGAACCATTCCCCGTCCCGTCCGCGCACGGTTAAGCCAACACGGTCTGCATCCGGGTCCGTCGCCATGAGCAAATCAGCCTCGACCCGGTCCCCGTATTCCATCGCTAATTTAAATGCAGCCTTTTCTTCCGGGTTCGGATAACTGACCGTCGGGAACGCACCGTCTGGCTCTGCCTGCTCTTCTACGATGGTCACGTGCTCAAATCCATACGCCTTTAGCCCTTCCATGACCGGACGGCGTCCCGTCCCGTGGAGTGGCGAATAGACAATCCGGAGGGGGCTGTCCTGTATGTCACGGTGGATTCGAATCGACTGGAGTGCCTCCATATAGGCTTCATCGACTGATGAGTCGACGGTGAGGAGTAGCCCCGTTTGTCGGAGCGCTGCTTCATCTTCAATCTCAATTTTCAGCTCATCTTCAATCGCATTGACATACGTCACGAGTTCATCCGCTTCCGCTGGTGGCAGCTGTCCCCCGTCTGCCCCATATACCTTGAACCCATTATATTCCGGCGGGTTGTGGCTCGCCGTGATCACGATGCCACCGAACGCATTTAAATGACGAACGGCAAACGACAGTTCAGGTGTGGCACGTAAACTTGGGAACAAATACGTTTTGATTCCGTTTGACGCTAATGTCCGCGCTGCCTCTAACGCAAACTCGGGCGAAAAATGACGTGAGTCATGGGCGATGACGACGCCATGACGTTTCGCCTCTTCCCCTGATGCTGAGATAAAATCAGCAAATCCTTGTGACGCTTTTCGAATCGTATAGACGTTCATTCGGTTTGCACCCGGTCCGATTTCTCCACGCATCCCGCCTGTTCCAAACTCGAGCGTCTTATAAAATGCATCTTCTAACGTAGTCTCATCTTTTGCGAGTTCTTCGAGTTCCGCACGTAAATGCGGCTCGAGCCCTTCGAATTGATTCCAACGGTCATACGTTTGTTGCCATGTCATGATTCATTCCCCTTTCACCCTCAAAAAATTCAATCGAAGTACTCGCCAATTGCTTCCATCTTGTATACGATGAGAGTAACGAAACCTCGAGGTGATATTAATGTTTCCAACAATGCGTGCCCAAGAGTTAAAACAAATCGTGCATACGAACTCGATTCGTTTCATCGATTGCCGATATTCGCTAAACGACGCGTCCTATGGTAAATCTGTCTACCGAAAGGGACATCTTCCGAACGCTGTCTTTCTCGATTTGATGGAAGACTTGTCCGGTCCGCTCGGCGAACATGGCGGACGTCATCCGCTCCCTTCGAAAGAAGCATGGACGGCAACACTTCGTCGCATCGGCTTGAAAAAAGAAGATTTGGTCATCATTTACGATGACGGCTTCCCATTCGCAGCTCGTGCATGGTGGCTCTTCAAATGGGCCGGTCACGAACGGGTCGTTGTGTTAGAAGGCGGTATCCAATCCGGCATCACTTATTGCGGTGAGACCACGACGGACGTTCCACACTATCCGACAAGCGACTATACGCCAGACTTCCAAGACCATATGATTGCGACACTCGACGAAGTGAAAGCTGCTGCGAGCGGCTCGCTCTATGATTCGCGAACCGAAGATCGCTTCAACGGGTCACATGAACCAATCGACTCAAAAGCAGGTCATATTCCGAACGCATTGCTCTGCTCTTATGCCGAGGCCATCACAGAACTCGGGACGTTAGAAGACTTCCACGACTTGAAAGAACTGTATAAAGATGTTCTTCCCGTCGAGAACCCTATCTTTTACTGTGGTAGCGGTGTGACCGCCTGCGTCAATATTTTGGCGCTTCACGCTCTCGGGAAAGATGATGTCCGGCTCTATCCGGGATCCTATTCCGATTGGATCAGCTATCCAGAAAACGAGGTCCACCCCTAAGGGTGGATCCTTTTTATTTTACGCTCGTCGGTTTAATATTCCAGACCGCGTTTGCGTATTCCGTGATGGTACGGTCACTCGAGAAGATTCCTGACTTCGCCGTATTGACGATTGAGCTTTCAGCCCAACGTGATTGGTCACTGAACACCTCATCGACTCGTCGCTGTGCCCGCATATACGAGACAAAGTCTTTCAAGACGAGGAAGTCATCGTTATAGACGAGGAGAGAATCGAAGATGGATTGGAATTGATATTCGCCCACTTTATCGAACGTTCCGTTGACAAGACCATCGACCACATCTTTGATTTCCTGATGTGCGTGATACATCTCTGCCGCATGATAGCCCCCGAACTTCTTATAGTTCATGACTTCTTGCGGAGATAATCCAAAGATAAAGATGTGATCATCACCGACGGCGTCACGAATCTCGATATTGGCCCCGTCTAACGTTCCAATCGTCAAGGCTCCGTTCATCATGAACTTCATGTTTCCGGTACCGGATGCTTCATAGCTCGCAGTCGAGATTTGTTCGCTCAAGTCAGACCCTGGGAAAATCCGTTCGGCCATGGAGACACGATAGTTTTCAAGGAAGATGACTTTAATGAATTGACTCGCCCGCTTGTCCTTATTGATGAGCGTGGCAAGGGCATTGATATAGCGAATAATCTCTTTCGCATAGTAGTATCCCGGTGCCGCCTTGGCGCCGAAGATAAACGTGCGAGGCACCATCGTAAACGTCGGGTCCGCTTGAATCTTCAAGTAAAGCGCATGGATGTGAAGAGCATTCAGCAATTGTCGTTTATAGGCGTGCAAGCGTTTGACTTGTACGTCAAAGATGGAATGAGGGTCCACTCTCTCTCCCGTTTCTTCTTGAATGTATGCCGCTAAGTCCAATTTGTTCTGTTGCTTCACGTCCATGACTTTTTCTTGGAAGCTCCGGTCTTTCGAAACATCCATCAACTTTTCCAAGTCGTTCGGATGTTCCACCCATGAGGGGCCGATTGCTTCCGTGATGGCATCGGATAGCCGCGGGTTCGACTTCAAGAGCCAGCGGCGGTGTGTGATCCCGTTCGTCTTGTTGTTGAAGCGAAGCGGGAACATCTCATATAAGTAACGCATCTCGCGCTGTTTTAAAATATCCGTATGAATTTGCGCTACGCCGTTCGTTGAATGAGAACCGACGACAGCGAGATTGGCCATATTGATCTGTTCGTTTGACACAATTGCAATCTCTCCCATATGGGATTCGAGGTGCGGATAGTTGACGAGTACGTCTCGACAGAAACGTCGATTGATTTCTTCGATGATTTGATACACGCGCGGCAGGAGGCGTTGGTACATCTCGACCGGCCATTTCTCAAGCGCTTCTGCGAGTAGCGTATGGTTCGTGAACGACATGACGCTCTTCGTAATCCGCCACGCCTCGTCCCAACCGTATCCATGCTCATCCATCAAGATGCGCATCAATTCAGGAATTGCGACGACCGGATGCGTATCATTGATATGAATCGCGTAATGGTCGCCTAACTGCTTAAGTGATTTATTTCGCTTCAAATAGGAAGCAAGCATCGATTGAATGCCTGCAGATACAAAAAAGTATTGTTGTTTCAAACGTAATACTTTTCCTTCATACGTCGTATCATCTGGATACAAGAATTCCGAAATGGTAGCAATCGACTGTTTATGTTTCAACAAGTCTTTATACGTCCCTTTCGTCTTCTCTAAATACGCCTCGTCGTCAAGTGGTGATTCGGCGTTCCAAAGACGTAACGTATTCACGACATCATTCTTATAACCGATAATCGGCATATCATACGGAACGGCAAGAACAACCTCGTCTGGATGATGGACGACACGCAATCGATCTCCGATTTGTTTCATCTCAATCCAGCCACCGAAATTAATCTCGACCGCTTTATCCTGACGTCTCGTTTCCCACATGTTCCCGTCACGGAGCCAGTTATCCGGCAGCTCGACTTGATAGCCGTCTACAATTTTCTGTTTGAAGAGTCCATAACGATAGCGAATCCCATTTCCATGCCCAGGTAAACTGAGTGCAGCCAACGAATCGAGGAAGCAGGCGGCCAGGCGCCCGAGCCCCCCATTCCCAAGACCCGGCTCTGGTTCCAACTCGGTAATGTCTGTGAAGTCGTATCCGAGATCTTGCAGTCCGTCTCTAACGAGCTCCAATACGTCTAAACTGAGCAAGTTGTTGTATAAGAAGCGACCTAATAAAAATTCTAGCGAGAAATAGATGACTTGCTTACTCTGTTTTTCTTCTTGACGGTCGCGCGTGTGAATCCATTTGGGCATGGCCTGCTCGCGTACCATCGTTGCCAATGTTTGATACACTTCCTGCTCTGTCCCATCCTCGATCGACTTCCCGTTCAATGCAATGAACCGTTCTTTAAATGCGTCGACAAAGCTTTGTTTATCTGTGAACATAAATCAAGTTAGCTCCTTCCACTCATGCGAATAAATGATATAACTCACGATATTGCTTGGCGGATTGTTTCCAGCTATAGTCCGCGGTCATCGCTTGATGGACGAGGGCATGCCAGTTTTCCTTTTCATAGAAGACACGAATCGCTTTTTCAATCGTCGCCAACATCTCATGAGCATTGTAGTTCATGAATCCAAAACCGGTCCCTTCTTGCGTGAACTCGTTGTACGGCTTCACGGTATCCCGGAGTCCACCTGTCTCACGTACGATCGGCAAGGTGCCATATCGCATGGAAATCAATTGACTGAGACCACAAGGCTCAAAACGTGACGGCATTAAAAAGGCATCCGATCCCGCATAAATCAAATGTGCGAGTTCGATGTCAAAACCGATATATGACCCGACTTTCCCGGGGTGAGCGGCTGTCATCTCGTGAACGATTCCTTCATATTCCGGTTGTCCCGAACCGAGGAACGCGAACTGGCAAGGGAGCTGTCCAAGTTCTTCACGGACACCGTTGATTAAATCGAGCCCCTTTTGGTCAACGAGTCGGCTGACAAAACCGATGAGCATGACATCGTCACGTACTTCAAGCCCAAGTCGCTCTTGTAACGCTCGTTTATTCGCAAGCTTTCCTTCTTTGTACGTATCAAGGTTATACGACTGTTCGATTCGTGCGTCTGTGTTTGGATCGTTCGTTGCCAAGTCGATGCCGTTTAAGATCCCTCGGACATCGACCGCGCGATGACGCAACGCCCCGTCTAATCCTTCACCGTAATAGGGTTCCATGATTTCGTCGCGATACGATGGGCTGACGGTCGTGATTTGATCGGAATGGACGATGCCGGCTTTCATGTAATTGACGAGACCGTTATGTTGAATTCCTTCGGCCGTGAAATGTTCAGGACCGAACTGTAGCAATTCTCCAAGAATCTCTTCTGGGAAAATCCCCTGGTATTGTAGGTTATGGATGGTATACACGGTGCGAATGCGTTGATACGCTTCAATATGTTGATAATGGATTCGTAAGAAGGCCGGTAAAATACCTGTCTGCCAGTCATGACAATGCAGGACATCGGGTACGTCTTCCATCTTCCCAATCATTTCGAGTACAGCGCGAGAGAAGAAGGCGAATCGTTCAGCATCATCAAAGTGTCCATATAAGACACCGTCACGTTTAAAGTAATACTCGTTGTCGATGAAGTAATACGTGATGCCGTCCCGCTCTAACTTCAAGACTGCCCCGAACTGTTTGCGCCACCCGACCGGAACAATCAGGTCGAATAAATACTCCATCTCGTCCACATACTCTTCAGCGATCGAGCCATATTTCGGCATGACAACACTGACTTCTTCTCCTAGGCCCGCCACCGCTTGAGGGAGCGAACCGACAACGTCGGCCAGCCCCCCCGTTTTCATGAACGGTGCCGCTTCTGAAGCAACATACCAAATTTTCATAAAATCCTCCTCATACCACTGTTCGTTTCGCGATGACAATCGGTTCGTCGATTGTGCCTCGGATGACCTGTCCTCGTTTTACAACAACTTCTTTATCCAAAATCGCGTTTTCAACGACAGCTCCTTCTTCAATGATCGATTTTGATGAAATGATTGAGTTTTTCACGCGTGCGTGTTTACTGACTTCAACACCACGGAAGAGAATACTATTTTGCACCTCGCCATGAATCTTACATCCATTTGCCACGAGCGCCTCGTTTACCTTTGATCCTTTCAAATAACGAGCCGGTGGCTCATGTTTGATTTTCGTGTAGATATGCGGGAAGTCATAAATGATGCCTTCGCCACGGAGTAATCGCATGCTTTCATTATAGTAAGAAAGCACCGAGTGAATGACCTGCATTTTCCCGACATAATGGTACCCGTGCACGTGTAAACGATGAAGCTGGGGACGAATGACGCCATCCAACAGGTCATATTCGCCTTTAGAGGTCGCTTCATCAACGAGACGCATGAAGAGATTCTTCGACATAATGATCGTTTCTGTGTACGTGTACTCATCATCCGGTGAGAATCCGCGCTCAGAGATGCCGACGACGCGGTCATTCTCCCCAAGGCGTATCGGACGGCAATAGCCACATTTCTGTTCATGGGTCGTATAGGCAAGCGTGATGTCCGCGCCCATCGATTTATGATGTGCGAGCATGTCGTTGTAGTCAATCGTCGTCAATACATTCGAACCTGTGATGACCACATACGGCTGCTTGCTGCGAATGAAGTGTTCACGGTGCATCGAGAAGTTGGCCAAGTCGCCAAGATACGCTTCTCCGTCCGGTTTCAACGCTGGTGGGAAGATGTGGAGACCGCCTTGCGAACGGTCCAAATCCCACTCTTTCCCTGAACCGAGATGATCCATCAATGAGCGATACTTATCTAACGTAAAGATCCCGACTTGATTAATATTTTGTGTGATCATATTCGTCAAGGTGAAGTCTATCAGGCGATAGCGTCCTGAGAATGGGACTGATGCCAGATTACGATGTCCAGTAAATTCCGGAAACAGACCTTGTTCCGTTCCTAAGTTAATGACCCCTAATAAATCGTTCGTCAACAGTAACGCCTCCTTGAGTGTCTCTTTACTCGTATCAAACTCTTTGTTTGAAGACGGTTCCACTTTCAATGTTTTCGTGTGGTTCAATAACAACGATTTCACCACCTGGCTCACCTACTGTCGCGCCGTCTTCAATGACTGCACAGCTAGCGACAATGGCTCTGTGAATTGTTACATCCTTCCCGATTCTAGCTCCTGGCATAATCACCGAGTCTTTAACGAGTGAACCTTCTCCAACACGGACATCGTAAAATAGCACTGAATGTTGGACTTCGCCTTCGATATGACACCCTTCGTTAATCACAGACTGTTCGACACAAGCGTCTTTTCCAATATACTGAGGAGTCTGGTTCGGGTTGACCGAATAGATTTTCCACTCCGGGTCATATAAATCGAATGGAGGCTCTTCTTCCAAGAGGTCCATATTCGCTTCCCAAAGAGACTGGATCGTACCGACGTCTTTCCAATAGCCTTTGAATTTATAAGCGAAGACGTCGAGTCCTTGAAGAAGCGTGTTCGGAATGATATTCTTCCCGAAGTCAAAGCTAGACGTTTCGTCTTCAGCATCTTTAATCAAATGTTCGCGCAAGACGCTCCAGTTGAAGATGTAAATCCCCATCGAAGCCAAGTTGCTCTTCGGTTCTTCTGGCTTCTCTTCGAACTCATTGATACGGAGGTCATCCGCTGTGTTCAAAATTCCGAAACGCGGCGCTTCGTCCCACGGCACTTCCATGACAGAGATGGTCACATCGGCTTGTTTTTCTTTATGGGCTTCGAGCATTTTCTCGTAGTCCATTTTATAGATGTGGTCTCCCGAAAGAATCAACACATAATCTGGATCGTAATCATCGATATAGCTCAAGTTACGATAGATTGCATTGGCCGTCCCCTCGTACCAGTTTTTCCCCGACTGTGCTTGGTAAGGTGGGAGAATGGCTAACCCCCCGTTGCGACGATCTAAATCCCATGCCGTCCCGATTCCTAAGTAACGATTCAATTCAAGTGGCTCATATTGCGTCAATACCCCGACTGTTGTAATTCCCGAGTTCGTGCAGTTTGACAATGGGAAATCGATAATGCGGTACTTTCCGCCGAAATTCACGGCCGGTTTCGCCGTTTTTCGCGTGAGAGGCCCCAATCGCTTTCCTTCTCCTCCCGCAAGGAGCATCGCAACCATTTCTTGCTTCATAAATAATAAGCCTCCTCAAAATCGTGATATACAACCTCTTTTACCCTTTTTCGTCCTTTCCTAAAGTATTCCTTCTCGAATTATTATATGATAACGTTTACATTTTTATTTTTTTTGTAAATTGGACGATATAATGTATAGAGAGAGGTGAAATAGATGAGAGCTTGGATTGGAACCTTATTTTTTGCTGGGCTTTTGGCCGCTTCCTTGTCACTTGCCACTGCATTGAAAGAAGAGATTGACCAGGCAGATGAAATTCTTTCCTGGGGACACGAGCTGGTATCGGCACAACCACTCTCGTCAAAGCATGCCGTCATACTCGCATACAACGGTGGAGAACAGCAGATCTACTTGACTGGCCGTAGAAATGACGTGTCTCCGAAAGCGTTGCCCGAACATATCCAAGATGCGATTATGACCATCGAAGACCGTAAATTCAATGCCCATCCCGGTTATGATTTGAGCGGGATTGCCCGGGCATTTATCAATAACGCAAACGAGACATCTGTCCAAGGTGGAAGTACGATCACGCAACAGTTGGCACGGAACGTGTATCTCACACATGAACGGACTTATGAACGAAAAGTGAAAGAGTTATTGCTTGCGCGAGCACTAGAAAAAAATTATAGCAAGAAAGAAATTTTAACAGCTTATAGCAACGTTATTTTTTTTGGGCATAATGTATATGGCATTCAATCTGCAGCCGATACATACTTTTCAAGACCGCTCGACGATCTGAATTGGAACCAACTCGCTTACTTGTTGACAGTACCGAATAATCCGTCACTTTATGATCCGCTCAATCCATCTGATGCTTTTTTTGAGCGTAAGGACCGAATCTTGACGCAACTGTTTGAAGCGGGTGTTCTCTCGAAGAGTGCATATGATCAGTATCATGGTGTCAAGCTACAAGCGTCGTTTCGCATTCAAACGATTCAATACCCGGACTACATGGATACAGCCGTCCGCGAAGCGATTCAATTGGTACGGTCACGCTATGACTTAGACGATGCCGAGGCAAGAGATTATTTATCCACGCATGAAGCGACAATCGAGACTTACTTATCAACCGGGAAGCAGAAACAAGCAAAACAAGTGATGAGTCAACTTCCTCCCGGTGTGAACGGGGGCTATACGGAACTCACACCTCAAGGGAGAATCGTGGCCATGGTCGACTCTGAGATGACGCAAGTCGGCGAGTTCAACCGAGCGACCCAGGCGTACCGCCAACCTGGTTCCGCAATCAAACCGATCCTCGTGTTCGCCCCATTCATCGAAGAGACGGGAGCGACACTAGACACGGTACTTGACGGTCGTCCGGCTTGTTACGGTTCTTATTGTCCCGGAAATAGTCACAACCGTGTGTTAGGCGATGTCTTATTGAAAGATGCGGTCGCTTTCTCGTATAACACACCTGCGCTCGCCGCCTTCTCAGCAATCGATCAGGAACGCGCGTATAAGACAGCTGATATGATGTTCAGTCAATGGGATGAACAGGACGAGAACTTAGCGAGTGCGCTTGGCGGTCTCACACAAGGGGTCTCCCCAAAAGAACTCGCCGCCGCCTATACCCCATTCTTAAATAAAGGCGAGTATACATCCGGACATACAATCAAACAAATCACATTCAAGTCCGGTGAACCAACACTGACCCCGATCTTAACGGAAGAGACAGTCTGGTCTCCGGAAACGATTAGTGAGATGAAAAAAGCGTTATCGACCGTCACCTCATACGGTACAGGTCGCTATGCGAATCAGCTGAAACATGAGTTTGAGTATCTCGGAGGAAAGACCGGAACAACGAACGACAATAAAGATATGTGGTATGTCGGACTGACCGACCGCACGATCACCGCCATCTGGCTCGGTGCCGATACGCCCCGTCCGTTCCCGGAACTCGCCAACCGTGCGTATCCGGCGATTGTCTGGACACAGGCACATCAATAAAAGGAGTCAGCCACTGAAAAGTGGACTGACTCCTTTGCTTATGTTCGACGTTCAATCTGAAGTCGATAGGCTCCCCAATGCTCCATTAACTCGTCGTGATCGATGAGTTTCCAAGGATTGAAACGGACTTGACCATGTTTGTTGAAAAAGAGTCCTTCTCGCACACAGTAACTCGCATGAATCAGTTGCCCTTGGTCGTTCCAATACGTCAAGACGTCATTCGACCTTGGCGCATCATCCTTCACGGTTTCGTACTCACTTCTCTTTAGGGTCTGGAGGAATGTCTCCGGATGAACCCATTGGTGAACGACTTGTTCGTTTCCTGTGACCGCAAACAACGTCGCCGCGAGACAGTTACTTCCCTCCTGGGTGGGAAACCGATTTGCATAGTCCGCAAGATGCGAGGCAATCGAGTCATCACCGGGTTCCCCTTCCCAACGATCCCACTCCTTCGCATAGTCGAGCAGAAGAGAATGACGCATCTCGATGTCGAGCGCAATCCAATTTTGCGGATGCAAGACGATGAGATGCGTGCCATTCTTCTCTACAATCATCTCATTCGATAGACGTTTCATCTGCTCGACCGATATCGGCAAAACAAGGCCACGATGGGTCGTCACTTGAAATTCCATTAAACGTGTTTTGACGTGCTCCTGTAACTCCTTCAAAAAGCCAGAGAACGCATGGATGACATAAGTTACGTCTTGACCCATCTGCCACGTCACATATGGATTCGTAATATCGGGTCTACGGTAAAGCGGATGATTGAAAAATTCCTGCCTCGGAATCACGAGACAGGAACTCGGTATATCCTCAAGAAACGAAGAATCAATCCAATACAAGGTTTCCTCTGGGACAAATGATTGACACCACGCTTCAATCACATCCGAGGTCGGTCCAAAAGAATGCTTCATAAGATAATATCTCCGACAGAGTTGAACAAGCGAAGGACCGACCAACCTAACCCGCTGATCAACGTCGCCCACATGACGGCCTGCATAAGCAATAAGCCGATGGCTCGTGGGACGGACATCGATTGGCTTACTTGCCAGACATAGTAAAAGAGATACATCAAGAGCGTTCCTACGAGGACGGCGATGACGGCGAGTAACGTGTTCAAAAAGAGAAAGCTGATTCCAGACCCGATGAGGAAGATGATGGCCCCAGGTTTGAGCCGATGAAGCGACGTGCCATTCGTTTCGCGCGCAAAAAAGGCGAAGCCGAGTTGATTGAACGTATCGGCCACCAATTTGAATGCGCTAAACAACATAAAGAAAATCGTGAAGAATACAACGAGCATGAGCACTTTCGTCTCTTGCACCGATAATAGTTCGATAATTTCACTATATACGCCAATTTGATTCAGCCATTGGATTACGTACTCGGAGGTCGCAATCGCAAGTGACATCGAAAACAAAATAATTCCGATGAGTGGGGCATAGCTCAGTAAGTACACATTCGTTTTCATGTTCCTTCTCCAATTTCACAGTAATTTCTTATATTCAGTGCAATTCACCTACCAAGTATATTATACTATTTATAGTTATGGAGAATAAAAGGGGGATTTTTGGATGGGCCTATTATTGATGGTTGGAATCAGCGTCGTCTTCCTCGCAGCAATTTTGACAGCTGGATATAACCGTAAACCTGAGGGTAACGAATAAGAGCCTGGATTCTTACGAATCCGGCTCTTTTTATTTCAATCCTGCATATCCCTGTTGACGAAGCGCCTCATAGACGATGATGGCTGCTGTATTCGATACGTTCAATGAACGGACGAGGTTCGATTGTGGCAGACGGATGCAGCGATCTAAATTGTTCTCGATGACTTCCATCGGTAACCCTTTCGTCTCACGACCAAAGACGAAGAAATAGTCACCGTCTACATCTGAAACGTCCAAATCACTCGGGTATTGTTCCCCGTACTTCGTAATATAAAAGAACTGACCATCCGGATGCTTCTCCCACAGCTCTTCTAACGAGTCATGATAGCGTACATCGACAAATTGCCAATAGTCGAGACCGGCACGCTTTAACATCTTATCATCCGTCGAGAATCCGAGCGGACGAATCAAATGAAGCACCGAATTCGTCGCCGCACACGTACGTGAGACGTTCCCTGTATTTGCTGGTATTTCTGGTTGAAACATTACGACATGAATTGCCATGGTTGGTTTCCCTCACTTTTTCATTTCAAATTCTAGAAGGCGTTGTTTCTCAGCCAATCCTCCCGCAAAACCGACAAGCTTCCCACTACTTCCAATGACACGGTGACACGGAAATAGAATCGGCAACGGATTTCGATTGAGCGCCTGACCGACGGCGCGAACGGCTTTCGGCCGACCGATTTGTTCAGCAATTTGCTTATATGTGCGTGTCTCGCCATAAGGAATGGTCAAAAGCGCATCCCACACCTCCTGTTGAAACGGTGTCCCGTTCATGTCAACGTAGGCACGATCTGTTTCTTGAAACCCTGTCCGCTCGACTCGCGTCATAAGATTCCGCAACCATTCAGGTGCTTCTTCTGTCGGTTCATGTGTTGTGAACTCCAATTCGGTCAACTTACCTGATCCATTTATCTCGTACATTAGCGGTCCCCACTTAGACGACACGATCTTCATGTGCCCACTCCTCTCGATATATGCGAATCTCTTCATGAACCATATCAGACGTTTCATTCCGTTCAATCTCTTCAAATATCGAATCGGCATCAGGTCCAAGAATCGCACCGATTGCCCAAACAGCCGTCGCGCGCATATCTTCGCGTTCATCCTGTTTAATAAATTCCCTTAAGATTGGAATCGCTGAAAGTTCACGGTAGTGCGCGAGCGCTAAAATCGCATTTCGTTGAATCGGTTTCTTCCCGCGCCATGCGCCTGATAAATGTCCGAACTTTTGTTTGAACTCCCGGTTGCTCAATGTCAGAAGAGGCTCTAAGAGCGGTTTGACAATCTCAGCTTCCGGTAACAATTCTTCATGGTGGCGCCAGTCCTTTTTGCGATTATATGGACAGACTTGCTGACACGTGTCACATCCATATAATCGACCACCAAGCTTCGACCGAAACTCTCGTGGCATCAACGTCTTCATCTGCGTGAGATAGGCGATACAGCGCTTCGCATCGAGGACACCTGGTTCAACAAGGGCCGTCGTCGGACAAGCTGTCATACATTTATCGCAATCCCCACATCCGTCTTCAATTGCTTCATCCGGTGGTAAGTATACATCTAAAATCATTTCGCCCAAATAAAGATAGGATCCTTTCTCAGGAGAGATGATGGAACAGTTTTTCCCACTAAATCCAATCCCCGCACGTTCTGCGACAGCACGGTCGACGAGCTCACCCGTATCGACCATCGAACGCGTTCGCACGTTTGGAACCAATTCTTCAATGTACGCTTGAAGTTTGGCCAATCGATCGCCGACCGCCCGATGGTAATCGAGTCCCCACGAAGCACGAGCAAACAACCCTCGTCTCTCCCCGGCGACACTACGGGGCGCATCTTTTAATTTACTTGGATAGGCGATGGCGATCGCAATGATCGACTGTGCCTCTTCAAGCAGAAGTTCAGGATTTGTGCGTTTCTCTAAATCCGGTTCTTCGAATCCAGAGGCATATCCTTTCTCTTGTTGTCGAATGAGTCGTTGTTTCATGACGATGAACGGATCAGCTGTCGTCACTTTCAACTCATCAATCCCGATGGTTTCGGCATACGCTAAGATTTGTTGTTTTAATGTGTACGGGTCCATTCCGTTCACCTCCTCTATATATTTTCGCATACAAAAAATCTCCCCGCCACTCGGCAGAGAGATATGAAGCGGGTGAAGAGAATCGAACTCTCGTCATCAGCTTGGAAGGCTGAGGTTTTACCATTAAACTACACCCGCATGAAATATTGTTGTCGTTCAAGCGACTATAGTTAATATACACCTATACTATTAATCTGTCAACAGGTATTCGTAAGTTTTTCTAAATTCAATGAAATCAATATGTTAATATATCTTAATCATTCAAAAGATCATGGATGAAACAAAGAATCGAGTGGCGTCAGGATTTGAAATTGACGGCCGTGCCCCTCTGATTCTGCAAACGTAAACGCTGTAAGTTGACCGTCCTGATACAAATCTACATGAAGGAAACGATCTTGGATATTGTTATAGATATGGAAGACGTCTCGTGTTTGTCCAATTCGCTCGACTTGCTTCAAATGTTCTTCTTTGACGGGACGTGACATCTGATTTGCCACGTGTGTATGGAAGATACATAACGTCTCTGTCTCCGACACACGCGATACGAGATCTTGTAGCATCGTCACACCATCCCCTTCAATGAGCGTCACCATATTAAAATTGATTTCATTCATGGCAGCCTGAAGCAGTTGCCGTCGTGTCTCATGCTCTGACCAGATTAACGCATTCAACCATGACCGCTCTGCTTGATCTGTCAAGTCCACAATGTTCAAATCGACACCAATACGCGTTCCGATGTCTAATAGCGTCTTAGCCTCGAGATGGAATGATTCGTTCGATTCGACGGTCGCTGAGATGTTTACTGATGAGATGCTTATCGGGTTGATTGGGACGCCATTATACTCATAAGCGTACTGGTCAACAAATAGTTGAAGCCCTGCACTCGTTCCGATTTCGAGCAGTGCGAGTGATTGCTGCGTCTGTTGTTGAATCTTCGAAAATATCGGATACAAGTAGGCGCATCGTTGAACCTCGTTCGTTTGCACACGACGGGTCCTCAATCGATGACGGATCTCACTTTCGTATGTATGGCAAAAAGCTAAAAAGAGGGAAATACATCTTCAGCTTGTTTTGGATATTTTGTCACGCTAGGATAATAGGTGGCCAACTCATCAGCAGAGTCTTGAATTACCAGTTCATGAACAGATGCAAACAATAGATTTGGAGCAGGTTGTCCCTTTAGTATGTTTTCACACAAAGATAAGAGCCATTCATGCTGGGCCACTTCTCGAGCTAGCACTTCGTATAAGCGACTAGAACCCACACATTCGTTGTCAGCAAATCGGATGAACCGATTCGATTGTTCTGTATATTGAATATCATCCACCTCGTTTCTTCTTGTTTAAAACATTCGAGCTGAATGAATGTCCTTTCTTCTCAAAAAAAAATAGCGAACAGAAAAAAGACCCTAACCTCAGTTAGAGTCATACGGATACCGGTGGTCGGAGTCGAACCGACACTCCAGAGGAACACGATTTTGAGTCGTGCGCGTCTACCAATTCCGCCACACCGGCATATTATGTTGGAGGCGCCAGTCGGAATCGAACCGACGATAAAGGAGTTGCAGTCCTCTGCCTTACCACTTGGCTATGGCGCCAAAAGTCATTGGAGCGGAAGACGGGATTCGAACCCGCGACCCCGACCTTGGCAAGGTCGTATTCTACCACTGAACTACTTCCGCAAAATGGCTGGGCTGGAAGGGATCGAACCTTCGCATGTCGGAATCAAAATCCGATGCCTTACCACTTGGCTACAGCCCAATAATAATGGGGCGACTGAAGGGAATTGAACCCTCGAATGCCGGAATCACAATCCGGTGCGTTAACCACTTCGCCACAATCGCCATGATGAAATTAAAACAGGGGCAGCAGGAATCGAACCCGCGCTGACGGTTTTGGAGACCGTAGTTCTACCGCTAAACTATGCCCCTAAGTGGTGGGGGGGGGCGGATTCGAACCGCCGAACCCGAGGGAGCGGATTTACAGTCCGCCGCGTTTAGCCACTTCGCTACCCCCCCACATATGGTGGCTTTGGACGGAATCGAACCGCCGACACAAGGATTTTCAGTCCTTTGCTCTACCAACTGAGCTACAAAGCCATATGTAGTATGATTGATTCTAAAATAAAAATGGCGGTCTCGACGGGATTCGAACCCGCGATCTTCTGCGTGACAGGCAGACATGTTAACCCCTACACCACGAGACCGGACTTAATTGCGGGGGCCGGATTTGAACCGACGACCTTCGGGTTATGAGCCCGACGAGCTACCAGACTGCTCCACCCCGCGACGATATAAAATTAAATGGTGACCCGTACGGGATTCGAACCCGTGTTACCGCCGTGAAAGGGCGGTGTCTTAACCGCTTGACCAACGGGCCATTACATATTTGAAAAACTGGCGGAGAGCAAGGGATTCGAACCCTTGAGACGGTTTTGCCGCCTACACGAATTCCAATCGTGCTCCTTCGGCCACTCGGACAGCTCTCCAAAAGAGAAAGTGGCTCCGCAAGTAGGATTTGAACCTACGACCTACCGGTTAACAGCCGGTTGCTCTACCACTGAGCTATTGCGGAACGATTTTGCCTGGCAACGTCCTATCCTCACAGGGGGAGATCCCCCAACTACTTTCGGCGCTGAGACGCTTAACTTCCGTGTTCGGCATGGGAA